>JAEYNO010000333.1 GCA_023412515.1 Actinomycetes bacterium | reverse complement strand
CCACCGCGGCGGCCGCCGCGGTCGCCGGGCCCGCGGCGCGGCGGCCCGCCGGGCAGCTGGCGGCGCAGCAGCTGCGCCAGGTCGGGGTTGATGGGCGGGTCGACGCCCGGGTCGGTGGGGTCGACGTGGCCCGCGTACAGCTCGAGGAGCTGGTCGTTGACCATGACGTGCTGACCGAGCGGCACGGGGCGGTGCTCGCTGACGACGACCGTGGTGTCGCCGCGCACGGTCGCGAGCCAGTCGCCGAACTCCTCGGCGTTCGAGACGGTCGCGGACAGGGACACGAGCTGCACGTCGTCGGGCAGGTGGATGATCACCTCTTCCCACACGGGCCCGCGGAACCGGTCGGCGAGGTAGTGCACCTCGTCCATGACGACGTACCCCAGGCCCGTGAGCGCGGGAGACCCCGCGTACAGCATGTTGCGCAGGACCTCGGTGGTCATGACCACGACGTCGGCATCGCCGTTGACGTTGGTGTCGCCCGTGAGCAGGCCGACGCGGTCGGCGCCGTGCACGCGTGCCAGGTCGGCGTACTTCTGGTTGGACAGGGCCTTGATGGGCGTCGTGTAGAACGCCTTGCGGCCCGCGGCCAGCGCGAGGTGCACCGCGAACTCCCCCACGACCGTCTTGCCCGCGCCCGTGGGGGCGGCGACGAGCACGCCGCTGCCGCGCTCGAGCGCCGCGCACGCCTCGACCTGGAAGTCGTCGAGCGGGAAGTCGAGGCGGTCGCGGAAGGTCGCGAGCTCGCCGCGGTCGGCCCCGGCGCGCCGGCGTGCGGCGGCGTAGCGCTCGGCGGGCGAGGGCTCGGTGGTGGCGGTGGTCCGGGCCGCGGGTGCGGCGTCGGACGTGCTGCGGGTGCGGCGGCGACGGGAGGGCACGCGCCCACCCTAGGCACGCCGTGCCGGTGCGCTAGCCGAGCACGCCGAGCGCGCCCGGCACGACCTCGACCTCGAGCGGCAGGGCTCCGAGGCGCTCGCCGTCCGCGAAGGCGTCAGGCGGCGCGGGGCCGAGGTCGGGGGCGTGCTCGACGGTGACGCGTGACCCTCGCAGCACCCGCACGCGCGGGTCGTGGACGTGGCTGCCGCGGTACAGGCGCGGGAAGAGACCGACGACGTCGCGGCGCGTGAGCGGACCCGCGACGACGACGTCGAGCAGCCCGTCGTCGGGGGTCGCGTCGGGTGCGACGCGCAGGCCGCCGCCGAACCACGCGGTGTTGGCGACCGCGACGACCGTGCCGGGCGACTCCCAGAGGGTGCCGTCGACGCGCACGCGGTACCCGTAGGGCCGGAACGCGGCGAGCTCGGGGACCAGGGCGCGCACGTACCGCGCGTGGCCGTGGGGCCAGCGCAGCGTGTTGGCGCGCGCGTTGACGGCCGCGTCGACGCCGCACGACAGGACGCCGGCGTACCAGCGCACCTCGCCGTCGGCGACGCGGGTCACGCGGACTGCGTCGACCCGGCGGGCGCCGGTGCGCAGCGCGCCGTCGAGGACGGCGACGGCACGGTCCGCGTCGCCGCGCGGCAGCCCGAGCGCACGGGCCACGTCGTTGCCGGTGCCGACGGCGACGACGCCGAGGGGCAGCGCGGTGCCGGCGACGAGCCCGACGCCGAGGTGCACCATGCCGTCGCCGCCGACGACGACGAGCGCGTCGAGGCCCTCGGTCACCGCGGCGCGCGCACGGTCCGTCGCCTGGACGAGGCTCGGCGCGGACAGGTCGCGGACGGTGTGCCCGGTGCGGGTCAGCAGCCGGTGCGTGCGCTCCCCCACGACGCCGCCGCGCCCGTCGCCCGCGACGGGGTTGACGACCAGTCCGAGGGTGCTCACGCGGCTCCCGGTGCGGCGCCGCCACCTCGCGCGTCGGCGTCCTCGCCGGGCATCGTGCCGTCGAGCCGCGGCAGGCCCTGCGCGACGAGCCGGCGGTCCAGCCGGCGGTCGTGCAGGTGGCAGACGCCGATGGCGACGAAGAACAGCACGCAGATGGGGATCGCGACGACGATCATCGAGATCGCGTCGGGCGTGGGCGTGGCCACGGCCGCGAAGGTGAACGCGATGACGACCGCCCACCGCCAGCCGGCCAGCCAGGCGCGCGCACGGACGAGGCCCGCGAAGTTGAGCGCGACCATGACGACCGGCAGCAGGAAGCCGACGCCGAACGCCAGGACGATGCGCATGACGAAGCTGAGGTACAGCTGCGCGTCGACCCAGTTGGTGGTGTCGGCGGGGGCGAAGTCGGTGAGCAGCCGCACCGCGTTGGGCAGCGCCCAGAACGCGAGCGCGGCTCCCGCGAGGAACAGCGGCACGCCCGCGGCGATGAAACCGACCGCGTAGCCGCGCTCGCGGCGCGTGAGCCCGGGGGTGATGAACGCCCACAGCTGGTACATCCACCACGGGCTGGTGCCGAGCACCCCGAGGAACAGCGAGACCTTGATCTGGACGTCGAACGCGGTGGCGACGCCCTGGAAGTTGAGCGACACCGTGTCGCCGCGTCGGGCGGCGACGTCGAGGATGGGCCGCTGCAGCAGCTGGAACACCGGGTCGTAGAAGAACCAGCCGACGACCGTGCCGACGACGAGCCCGACGGCGATGAGCGTGAGCCGCCGGCGCAGCTCGCGCAGGTGCGCGCGCAGCGGCATCCGGCCGCCGTCGGCGGCGGGCGTGCGGGTCACGGGCGGGTCAGGAGCGCGGCGCGGCGGGCGGTGCAGGCGGCGGCGGGGGGACCTCGGTGCCCTCGGGCGCCGTGCTGGCGACCGGGTCGGGGACGCCCGCGGCGGGCGGCGTCGTGGTGCCGGTCGTGGCCGCGGGGCCGGGTGTCGCGGGCGCGGACGTCGACGTGCCGTCGCCCGTCAGGTCCTGCATCTCCTTCTTGAAGATCTTCAGCGACTGCCCCACGCTCCGCGCGACGCCCGGCAGCCGGTTCGCGCCGAACAGCAGCAGGACGACGACGAGCAGGATGACGGCGTGCATCGGGGTGAGCCTCATGACGAGTCCGTTCCCTCGGATGGGTGGCGTGCTGACCGTCCGAGTCTACGGGGTGGCATGGGGTTGTCGAAGCGCTTCGCCGGGATGCGTCCCGATTCGTGACCTCCGCGCGGGGCGACGGCCGCTCTCAGCCGAACCAGCGACGGGACGCGTCGGCGACGGTCTCGCGGTGCCGCGCACGTCGCTGCGCACGCTGCCGGCGACGTACGGCGCGCAGCTCCTCGAGGCGCGCGCCGAGCGCGTCGGCGTCCGCCCCCAGGGTGGGGCGGATCTCCTGCTGGGCGTCGCGGGCGCGCGCCTCGAGCTCCGCGGCCTGCTGCGACACCTTCTCGGCCACCTCGCCGGCGCGGGCCAGCTCCTCGCCGAGGCCGACGAGCGAGCGCCACAGGCGCCGGCCCAGGAGGAACGCGCCGCCGAGCGTGCCCAGCACGAGCAGCGTCCACACGGTGAACCAGAGCACGTCAGGCCTCCCCCGCGCCCAGCAGCGGCGCGTAGGCGTCGAGCGCCGCGCGCGCGGCCGCGGCCGTGTCCTGCGCCACCTCGACGGGGCGCACGTCGAGCACGTCGTCGGCGACCTGCAGCAGCAGGTGGCGCAGCCACGCGGGCTGCACGACCCGCAGCTCGACCTCGAACGAGCCGTCGCCGCGCTCGTGCGTGCGCTCGACCGGAACGGACTCGGCCACCCAGCGCGCCCGGCCCGCGAGCCGGACGGTGACGAGCTCGCCCGACGCGTCGGGCTGGAACACGTCGGCGTCGGCCGCGACGTCGTGGGACTGCGCCGCCTCGGCCAGCACGGTCGCCTCGACCACGCGGTCGAGGCGGAACAGCCGCTCGGCGTCGGCCGCGAGCGACCACGCCAGCAGGTACGAGCGGTCGTCCTCGCTCACGAGGCGCACCGGGTCGACGTCGCGCTCGGTCACGACGTCCGACGCGTCCACGTACCGCAGGCGCAGGCGACGACGCTCGGCGAGCGCCGTCCCGATCGCGGCGGCCACCTGGGGCGCCGGGCCGACCTGCAGCTCGACCTCGACGGGCGCCGCGGCGGTGGCGTCGCCCGTGGCGGCCTGCACCTTGGCGAGCACCGAGTCCAGGGCGGCGGCGCGGTCGGCGTCGAGCGCGGGCCGCAGCGCGGCGAGCGAGCGCAGCGCCGCGAGCAGCGCGACCCCCTCGCGAGGCCCCAGGCGTAGCGGGCGGGTCATGCCGCGCGACTCGGTCAGCCGCACGACGCCCTGCTCGTAGGACGCGGCGTCGAAGTCGATGAGGTCGTCCGGGAGGTACCCGGGGGTCCCCGTGACCCACAGCGTGTCGATGTCGGCCATCACCTGCTCGGGCGGCACGCCGAACTGGGCCGCGAGCTGCTCGACGGGCACGTCGTCGTGCCGCTCGAGGTACGCCACGATCCCCAGCATCCGCACCAGGCGGTCGCTCGCGCGCTCAGGCACCGCGCACCTCCTCGACGCCGCCGCTCACGCGCGCACCCGCGCGGTCGAGCGTCGCGGCGACCCGCAGCATCCCCACGACCTGGTCGCGCACGTCCACCGGCTCGAGCACGACCACCGCGTCGCCGTACCCGACGACCTCCTCGGCGAGCTCCCAGCCCAACCGGTACGGCACCGCCACGAGCTCACGACCCGCCAGGACGCGCTCGGCACCCGCCGGCAGCGTCGCGTCGGCCGGCACCGGGACGGCGCGGGCGCGCACGGCACCGGCGCGCTCGGGGGTCACCGCCAGCAGCGCCGTCCGCTCGGGCCCGTCACCGACCCACGCGCGCGACGCCTCCGCGAGCTCCTCGGGCGTCGGGGCCGTGAACCCCCCGGCCGGGCCGAGCGGGCGCACGGCCCCCCGGATGCGGCTGAGGCGGAAGGACCGGCTCGCACCCCGGTCGCGGTCCCGTGCGAGGAGCACCCAGCCGCCGCGGCGCGCCAGGAGCTTCCACGGCTCGACGCGCCGCTCGCGCACCTCGCCGGTCGTCGCCGCGTGGTACGTGAAGCGCACGGCCTGGCGGTTCTGCACGGCGTCGACGAGCGGCCCGAACGCGTCACCGCCCGCGCGCACGCGCGGCGCGAGACCCGCCACCAGGTCGGCCGCCCCCGGTTCGGCGCCGACGGCGCGCAGCTTGGTCAGCGCACGCGTCGAGTCGGCGCGCAGCGACTGGTCCTGCCACACCTGCGCGGCGAGCGCGAGGACGCCGAGCTCGGCGGCCGTGAGCTCGACGGCGGGCAGCGACCAGTGCTCGACGTCGATGCGGTAGCCGATGTCGTCGCCGTGCCCCGCGTGCGTCACCGTGAGCACGGGGATGCCCAGGTCCCGCAGCGTGTCCTTGTCGCGCTCGAACATCCGCTCGAACGCGTCGTCGGAGCGCGCGTCGCCGTACCCGGCCACGGACGAGCGCACCTGCTCCTTCGTCATCCGGCCCGGCGTGTTGACCAGGGCGATGACGAGGTTGAGCAGGCGCTCGGCGGGAGGGATCGCGGGGGGCATCGGGCACCACGGTAGTCGCAGCGGGCACCCCGCCCGACCCGGCGGCGCGCGGCGCGCCGGTAGCGTGGGCGCGTGATCGCGTGGCGTGCCGGAGTCGTGACGGAGTGCCGGGCCCGGTGGGACGGTGCGTGCGAGTCGACCGTGGAGCTCGAGGGCGAGGACCGCACGGTGCGTGCGCTGTCGTACCCGCACCTCGTGGGCGAGGTCGTGCCGGGCGCGCGCGTGCTGCTCAACGTCACCGCGCTGGTCCGCGGGCTCGGCACCGGCGGGTACGCGCTCGTCGTGGCCCGCACCGACGCGCTCGTGCCCGACCCGCTGCCCGGACCGGGTCACCTCGTCAAGGCGCGGTACACGCCGTTGCAGGCGATGGTCCTGGGCGTCGACGACCAGGAGTCCCCGCACCACGACGTGCTGCGCGACGCCGACGACCTCGGGGGCATGCCCGTCGTGGTCGCCGACCTGCACTCGGCGCTGCCCGCCGTGGTCGCCGGTGCGCGCGCCGCGGCCACGACCGCGGGGCGGCCCGCGCCGCGCGTCGTGTACGTCATGACCGACGGCGGCGCGCTGCCCGCGTGGTTCTCGCGCGCGGTCGACGGCCTGCGGAGCGCCGGCTGGATCGACGCGTGCGTCACCACCGGCCAGGCGTTCGGCGGCGACCTCGAGGCCGTCACGGTGCACACGGGCCTGCTCGCCGCGCGGCACGTCCTCGACGCCGACCTCGTGGTCGTCGCGCAGGGCCCCGGCAACCTCGGCACCGGCACGCGCTGGGGCTTCTCCGGCGTCGCCGCGGGCGAGGCGCTCAACGCGGCCGCGACCCTCGGCGGTCGACCCGTCGCGTCGCTGCTGGTCGTCCCCGACCACTACCTCGTGCGCATGCTGGTCTCGCAGGGCGTCCCGCACGACGCGCTCGGCG
>JAEYNO010000270.1 GCA_023412515.1 Actinomycetes bacterium | reverse complement strand
GGCGACGGGAGGGCGGGTGGGGCGCGCGGCGCCCCGCGCGCCCTCCCGTCGCGCACCCGGACGGGGTGGTCAGGAGCCGACCTTCCGCGTAGGTTGATACGTATCAAGCCGCGTGCGCCCACGAGTGGGCCGCGCGGTGCCCGTGGGCAGAGCCGCCCGCGCGCGATCGGGAGGACGACGATGCTGAAGGTCGGGATCATCGGTACCGGAGGGATCTCCGGCGCCCACCTGCAGGGGTACGGCCGGTTCGGCCAGGACTGCGAGGTGGTGGCGCTCTGCGACGTCCAGCCGGAGCGGGCGCGGGCCCGGCGCGCCGAGTTCGGGCTCGACGACGCCCGCGTCCACGACGACGCGCGCGCCATGCTCGCGGCCGAGCACCTCGACCTCGTCAGCATCGCGACACCGCCGGCGACCCACCGCGACCTCGCGGTCGCCGCGCTCGAGGCGGGCGTGCACGTGCTGGTCGAGAAGCCCATGGCGCCGTCGCTCGAGGACTGCGACGCCATGATCGCCGCCGCCGAGCGCGCGGGGCGGATCTGCTCGGTCGTCGCCCAGAACCGGTTCCGGGACGACATGGCGACCCTCAAGGCGGCGCTCGACTCCGGCCTGATCGGCTCGGTCTCGCACGCGCGGGTCGACTCGGCCTGGTGGCGGGGCCGGGCGTACTACGACCTCGACTGGCGCGGCACGTGGGCGTCGGAGGGCGGCGGCTGCACGCTCAACCACGCGATCCACCACCTCGACCTCACGCTGTGGCTGCTCGGACGACCCCACGCGGTGACCGCGGTCCTCACCAACGCGCAGCACGACAACGCCGAGGTCGAGGACCTCTCGGTCGCGGTCCTGGCCTACGAGCGCGCGCTGGCCACGGTCACCGCGTCCGTCGTCCACCACGGCGAGGAGCAGGGCATCGTCGTCCAGGGCGAGCGGGCGCGCGTGTCGCAGCCGTGGAAGGTCGTCGCCGACGTCGCGGCGCCCAACGGCTTCGGCGCGCCGGGCGGCGACCCGGAGCTGGTCGAGCGGCTCGAGACGCTCGCGGCGGGGCTCCCGGCCCTGGCGCACCAGGGGCACACGGGTCAGATCGGCGACGTCCTCGCCGCGGTGCGCGACGGTCGCGCACCGGCGATCGGCGCGCACGACGGCAGGAACGCCGTCGAGCTCGTCACGGCGATCTACGCCTCCGGCATCGAGCGCCGCACCGTGCCGCTGCCGATCGCCCCCGACGACCCCTACTACCGCGCCGGCACGCTCGTCGAGCGCGCGCCGCACTTCTACGAGAAGACCGCGTCCGTCGCGGGCCTGCCCGGCGAGATCCGGGTCGGCGGCGCCGCCGCGGACGCCCGGTGACCGGACGAGACCGAGGAGACAGCATGAGCACCGTCAGCGGGGCCGCCTACGCCCCGGAGCCCGTGCCCGCGCCCGTCGTGGGGCCCGGCGAGTTCCCGTTCGCCGCGGTCGGCCTCGACCACGGCCACGTGTACGGCATGTGCGAGGGCCTGGTCGGCGCCGGGGGCACCCTGACCTGGGTGTGGGACCCCGACCCCGCCAAGGTCGAGCGGTTCCGCGCGCGCTTCCCGCAGGCGCGCGCGGCGCGCTCCGAGGACGAGGTGCTGGCCGATCCCGCCGTGCGGCTCGTGGCGGGGGCCGCCGTGCCGTCCGAGCGCTGCGCGCTGGGCCTGCGAGTGATCGCGGCGGGCAAGGACTACTTCACCGACAAGGCGCCGCTCACGACGCTGGACCAGCTGGCCGCGGCGCGCGAGGCCACGGCCCGCACGGGACTGAAGTACGCCGTCTACTACTCCGAGCGCATCCACGTCGAGGCTGCCGTGCTCGCCGGCCAGCTCGTCGAGCGGGGCGCGATCGGGCGCGTCGTGCAGGTGCTGGCGCTCGGGCCGCACCGGCTCGGGTCCGGCCGCCCGGACTGGTTCTTCGACCGTGCGCGGTACGGCGGCATCCTGTGCGACATCGGCAGCCACAACATGGAGCAGATGCTCCACTTCACCGGCGCCTCCGGCGGCACCGTCGTGAACGCGTCGATCGCCAACTACGCGAACCCGCTCACCCCCGGGCTCGACGACTTCGGCGACGCGAACGTCGTGCTCGACAACGGCGCGACCGGGTACTGCCGCGTGGACTGGTTCACGCCCGACGGCCTGCGCACCTGGGGCGACGGGCGCACGGTCCTGCTGGGCACGGACGGCTACATCGAGCTGCGCAAGTTCGTGAACGTCGGCACGGACGAGGGCCCGGGCCACGTGTTCCTCGTCGACGGGACCTCCGAGCACCACCTCGTCACGCGTGGCGACGTCGGGTACCCGTTCTTCGGCCTGCTGATCCGCGACTGCCTCGAGCGGACCGAGACCGCCATGACGCAGGAGCACGCGTTCGCGGCGGCCGAGCTGAGCATCCGCGCGCAGCTGGGCGCGCGCGACCTGACGCCGGGCCCGGGCCGCGGGACGGACCGGACCGGGGCGTGACGCGATGACGGACGGGTCCGGGGCGCCGGCGTCCCCGCTGACGTTCGCGATCGTGGGCTGCGGGAACATCGCGCGGACGCACGCGCGGGCGCTCGCCGGCCTCGCGGCGCGCCGGGGAGCGGAGGCGGCACGCCTCGTCGCGTGCGTCGACGTCGTCGAGGGCCGCGCGCGGACCCTCGCCGCCGAGCACGGGGCGCGGGCACGGTCGTGGGACGACGTGCTGGCCGACCCCGCCGTGGACGCCGTCAGCGTCTGCACGCCCAGCGGGACGCACGCCGCGCTCGCCGTGCAGGCGGTCGCCGCCGGCAAGCACGTGGTCGTCGAGAAGCCGGTCGACGTCACGCTCGCCGCGGCGCGGCGCCTCGCCGCCGCGGCCCGCCGGTACGGACGGACCGTCGCGGTGGTCAGCCAGCACCGCTTCGACGACGCGACCACGCACGTCGAGCACCTCGTCGCGACGGGCGCGCTCGGCGTGCCCGTGCTCGTCGACGCGCGCGTGCCCTGGTGGCGCGACCCGGCCTACTACGCGGCGGACGCGTGGCGCGGCACGGTCGACGGCGACGGCGGCGGCGCGCTCGTCAACCAGGCGATCCACACGGTCGACCTCATGCTCGCCACCGCCGGGCCCGTCGCGCGGGTCCAGGCGGCGGCGGCCACGCGGCTGCACGACATCGAGGTCGAGGACGTCGTGTGCGCGACCCTGACGTTCACCAGCGGCGCGCTCGGCACGCTCGCGGCGTCGACCGCCGTCGCGCCGGGGTTCCCCGCGCGCCTGGCGCTGCACGGCACCGCCGGGTCGGTCGTCGTCGAGGGGGACCGCGTCGTGGTCGACGCGCGGCTCGGCGAGGACCCGAGCCCGCGGGCCGCGGTGACCACGGACGCGCTGGCCGTGGC
>JAEYNO010000165.1 GCA_023412515.1 Actinomycetes bacterium | reverse complement strand
CCGCGGGCATGTGCCCGACCGCGGAGGTGGCGCGGCTCACCGCTCACCCCCGGGCCGCCCGAGGCCGCCGTGCGCGTCGTGCACGTGCGCCGCGAGCCGCGCGCGGAAGCCGGCCGCGTCGCCGTCGGTGATCGCGTCGACGAGCGCGTCGTGCCCGTCGACGAACGTCGCGGCACGCTCTGTGGACCGGCCGACCGAGAGCGCCACCATGCGGCTCTGCCGCTCGCGCAGCGTCCCGGCGACCTGGGTGAGCACGGCGTTGCCGCCCGCCGCGACGATCGCGTGGTGGAACGCCGCGTCGAGGTCGGCGTAGGCGTCGAGGTCGGCACCGTCGGCCGGGCCCGCGTCGTCACGTCCGGCGCGGTGGTCGCGGGTGCCGTCGAGCGTCGCACGCTGCCGGGCGACGAGCTCGCGCAGCCTGGCGACGAGCTCCTCGCGCACGTGCGGCGGCCCGGCGAGCACCTGCTCGACCGCGTGCGCCTCGAGCAGCAGACGCGCGTCGAGCACGTCCTGCGCCTCGCCGGGCGCGGCGGGCACGACGAGCGCCCCGCGCTTGGGGAACAGCCGGAGCCACCCCTCGGCGGCCAGCCGCAGGAACGCCTCGCGCACGGGCGTGCGGCTCACGCCGAGCTCGGCGGCGACGTCGACCTCGCTGAGCATCGTGCCGCCGGGGTGCCGACCGCCGAGCAGCGCGTCCTTGACGTACCGGTAGGCGGTGTCGGCGGCGGACGCGGGTGGGGCGGACGGTCGAGGCGACATGCATGCATCATGCATGCATGTCGCGCGGCAGTCATGGGATGACCATCGGCTGAGACGGCGCCGCCCCAGGCCGCGTGCCGACACGACGTGCACGCGTCGCGAAGTGCCGGCGTCGCCCTGACCGTGCGGCGTTCCGGCCGTCCAGCCGCCGCAACGCCGCGCACGCCGCGGGCCACGCACCCGTCCGGCACCCCCGCGGACCCACGCGCCACGGCAGGTGCCGTCGACCTGGGCCCGCGCCGCTCCGGTCCGGAGCCCGCGACCCCGGCGCGCGTCAGCCCTCGCCCTCCGCCCGCCGCCGCAGCGCGTCGAGCTCCGCGGCCACGAGGCCCAGCACGAGCAGGTCGACCAGCAGCCCCCAGGACGCGTCCCACTGCGAGAGCCGGAACAGGAAGAACTGCGTCACCAGCAGCGACACGATGACCGCGCGGCGGAACCACAGGTAGCCCTCGATCGCGTCGCCGCCGACCCGTAGCAGCCCGATCACGCACAGCACGCCGCTGGCCGCCGCGGCGACGAGCGCGCCGACCAGCACCCACGTCGGGCTGCCGTCGCCGCTCCACCACCCCGTGACGGCGCGCGCGACGGTGAACGCCGACGAGCCGAGCAGCACGAGCACGGCCAGCCACGGCACGAACCGCGCCTTGATCAGGGTGTGCAGCACGCGCACCGCGAACGACGACACGGCACCGACCGGGTCGGGCAGCGCGACGTCGTCCTCGGCGATGCTGTCGACCAGCGCGCGGGCCTGCGCGGCGCCGTGCACGTCGCCCGCGTGCCGCAGGTGCGCCTCGGCCCGGCGCCGCGCCGACGGCGTGAAACCGCCCACGACCCCCGCGACCGCCTCGTCGACGGCGCCCGCGAGCTCCTCGCGCGGGTCCGGGTCGCGCCGCCCGTGCAGCGCCTCGGCGAGCAGCCCCAGCCCCACGACCGTCGCGTACACGATCGCGGCCGTCGGCTCGTAGAAGTAGTCGTTGTCGGACGTGACGAACTTGCCGACCTCGTCGACGAACAGCCCGAACCCGACGCCGCCGACCAACGAGCCCAGCGGCCGCAGCGCGGGCCCCGCGAACGACAGCAGCAGCACGAACGCGAGCGCCATGAGCAGCCCGCCCCACAGCACGTGCGCGATGTGCAGACCGTCGCCGCCGACCTGGGGGTACCCGGTCGCCGCGAGGAACGCGCGCGTCAGCAGCACGGTCGCCGCGGTCGCGACGAGGAACGTCCCCAGGTGCCGCGTGGCGCGCGGGTCGCGCGGCAGCCCGAGCCGCAGCAGCGCGTGCGTCGTCACGCGGCGCGGCGCGGCGCCGTCCTGCAGCGAGGTCACGGCGTGCCCGCGCGCGCGATCACCGGCGGCGCTTCTCGCGCACCCGCACCGAGATGGTGATGGGCGTGCCCTCGAAGCCGAACGTCTCGCGCAGGCGGCGCTCGATGAACCGGCGGTACCCGGCCTCGAGGAACCCGCTGGCGAAGATGACGAACCGCGGCGGACGCGTCGAGGCCTGCGTCGCGAACAGGATGCGGGGCTGCTTGCCGCCGCGCAGCGGGTGCGGGTGCGCCGAGACCAGCTCGCCGAGGAACGCGTTGAGGCGACCCGTCGGGATGCGCGTGTCCCACGACTCGAGCGACCGCTCGAGCGCCGGCACCAGGCGGTCGGTGTGCCAGCCGGTGCGCGCCGAGACGTTGACGCGCGGCGCCCACTGCACCTGCACGAGCTGCTGCTCGATCTCGCGCTCGAGGAACGGCCGGCGGTCCTCGTCCATGAGGTCCCACTTGTTGTACGCGACGACCAGCGCACGGCCCGCGTCGATGACCTGCTGCACGATGCGGATGTCCTGCTCGGTCATGGGCGCCGACGCGTCCACGAGCACGACCGCGACCTCGGCCTTCTCGATCGCGGCCTGCGTGCGCAGCGACGCGTAGAAGTCGGCGCCCGTGGTCTGGTGCACGCGGCGGCGGATGCCGGCGGTGTCGACGAAGACCCACGGCCGGCCGCCGAGCGCGACGAGCTCGTCGACCGGGTCGCGGGTCGTGCCCGCGAGGTCGTCGACGACCACGCGCTCGGACCCGACGACCTTGTTGAGGAGCGAGGACTTGCCGACGTTCGGGCGTCCCACGAGCGCGACGCGACGCGGACCGTCGGGCAGCGGCACGGCGTGCGCCGACACGGTCGGCAGCGCGCGCATCGCGGCGTCGAGCAGGTCGCCGGTGCCGCGGCCGTGCAGCGCCGAGATCGGGTGCGGCTCCCCCAGGCCCAGCGACCACAGCGCGGCCGCGTCCGCCTCGACGGCCGGGCCGTCGACCTTGTTGGCGACGAGCACGACGGGCTTGCCCGAGCGGCGCAGCAGGCGCACGACCTGCTCGTCGGTGTCGGTCGAGCCGACGGTCGCGTCGACGACGAACAGCACGGCGTCGGCCAGGTCGATCGCGACCTCGGCCTGCTGCGCGACGCGCTTGTCGATGCCCGCGACGTCGACCTCCCAGCCGCCCGTGTCGACGACCGTGAACCGGCGCCCGGACCACTCGGCGGGGTAGCTCACGCGGTCGCGCGTGACACCCGGCTTGTCCTCGACGACCGCCTCGCGGCGCCCCAGGATCCGGTTGACGAGCGTGGACTTGCCGACGTTCGGACGGCCGACGACGGCGAGCACCGGCGCGGCCGCCTCGACGTCGACGCCGCCGTCGTCGAGGCCCTCGCCCTCGAGCAGCGCGAGGTCGTCGTCCTCGAGCTCGTACTCCTCGAGCCCGGCGCGCAGCGCGCGCTCACGGGCCTCGTCGTCGACGTCGTCGGCGGGCGGGGCGGCGGCGTCGAGCGGCGCGCTCGGCTCGGCGGCGTCCTGCGGGTCGACGCGCGTCAGGGTCGGGTCGGGCTGCTCCATGCCCCCATTCTCCCCCGTCGCGCGCCCCGGCACCGACACGCGCCCCGGCGCGGCCCGCACGGGCCGTCGGTCAGGCGGTCGAGCGGGGGTCGTCTGCGGGCAGCGGGACGCCCGTGCGCCGCTGCGCCGCGACGACGAGCTCGCTCATCGCGGCCTGCACGAGCCGGCCCGCGCGGTCGATCGCCTCACGCCGCGACAGCCCCTCGCCGGCGACGTCGACGGGGTCGCCGATCGCGACGTGCACGTCGCGCCGCAGCGGCGGCAGCCCGCGCACCGACTCCCCCGTGAGCCGTGTCCCGAGGATCGCGACCGGCACGACCGGCGCACCGCCGTGCACCGCGAGCCACGCCGCGCCGGCCCGCACCTGCTCCGCCGTGCCGCGGCCGCGCGTGCCCTCGGGGAAGATCCCGACGGCACCGCCGCGCCGCAGCACGCCGAGCCCGGCCTGCAGCGCGGGCCGCCCCATCGCGCGGTCCACGGGGATCTGCCCGGCGGCGCGCAGCACGACCCCGACCGGCCCGTGGAACATCTCCTGCTTCACGAGGATGTGCAGGGGCCGCGGCGCGACGCCGATGAGCAGCGGGCCGTCCAGCAGCGTCACGTGGTTGGCCGCGAGCACGACCGGCCCCGTGCGCGGCACACGCTCGGCGCCGGTGACGTGCGTGTCCCACACGACGCGCGCGAGGAACCGCCCGACCCACCGGGCCCACGCGGGCCCGGCGGCCGACGGCACGTGCGGCGCGTCCGCCACGTCAGCCCCGCGCGGCCAGCGTGCGCTCGACGACCCCGAGCACCGCGTCGACGGTCTGGTCGAGGTCGAGCGTCGAGGAGTCGACCGTGACGACGCCGTCGGCGGCCGTGCGGAACTGCGCGACCGCGGAGTCGTCGGCGTCGCGCCGCACGACCTGGTCGCGCGTCGCCTCGACGGCCGCGGCGTCGTCCGAGCCGTGCACCTCGCGCGCACGACGCGCGAGACGCGCCTCCTCGCTCGCGGTGAGCAGCAGGCGCACGTCCGCGTCGGGCGCGATGACGGTCGTGATGTCGCGACCCTCGGCCACGATCCCTCGACCGTCGGCCCACGAGCCGGGCTCGCACTGGAAGGCGATCTCGGCGCGCTGCCGGCGCGCGAGCTCGGCGCGCACGTCGAGGTTCGTCGCGACCGCGCTGACGGCCGTCGAGACCGCCGTCTCGCGGATCGCGGCCGTGACGTCGATCCCGCCGACCCACACCTCGGGGGCACGCGGGTCGACGACCATGACGAGCACCATGTCGCGCACCAGGGCCGCGACGGCGTCGGTGTCCGCGAGGTCGACGCCCTCGTGCACCGCCCACCACGTCGCCGCGCGGTACATGGCCCCGGTGTCCAGGTACGCGAGCCCGAGCCGCTGCGCGACCCGGCGGGACACGCTCGACTTGCCCGACCCCGACGGCCCGTCGATCGCCACGACGATGCTCAACTCACCAGCCTCCATCCCCGAGCGGTCAGCTCGGACTCCAGGTGCTCGGCGCGCGCGGGCACGACCGAGATCGCCGCCATGCCGACGGCGCGGCCCGCCGCGTGCTCGAGCTGCAGGTCCTCCAGGTTGACGCCCGCGGCCCCGACGTCGCCCAGCAGGCGCGCGAGCTCGCCGGGCGCGTCGGGCACGAGGACCGACACCACGGCGTACTGCTTGTGCGCACCGCCGTGCTTGCCGGGGATGCGCGCGGCGCCCGTGTTGCCCTCGGCGATCGTGCGCGCGATCGTCGCGAGCGCCCCGAGCTCGACGTCCTCGGGGCCGCTCGCCCCGGCCGCGCGGTCGAGCGCGTCGACCACCACGTCGAGGTCGGCCCGCAGCGCGACGAGGACGTCGCG
>JAEYNO010000428.1 GCA_023412515.1 Actinomycetes bacterium | reverse complement strand
GCCCTGGACCGCGTGCGGGCCGTGCAGGACGAGCGCGCGCGCATGGCCCGCGACCTGCACGACGTGGTCGCGGGGCACCTGTCGGCCGTCGCGATCCACACCGGGGCGGCGCTCAACGCCCCGCCGGACGCGCACCGCGACCGTGCCGCGCTGACGGCCGCGCGCACGGGGGCGCTCGACGCGCTGACCGAGATGCGCGCGATGATCCTCGTGCTGCGCGAGGGCGCCGCACCCGACGCGACGACGGCCCCGGCGGGGCTCGCACGGCTGCGCGACCTGGACCTCGACGTGCTGGGCGACGTGCCGGGCGGCCTGCCAGCGGCGGTCGACCACGCGGCGTTCCGCATCGTGCAGGAGGCCGCGACGAACGCGCGCAAGCACGGCGCGGGGCGGGCGACGGTGCGGTGCACGCGCGACGGCGGCACGCTCGCGCTCGTCGTCGAGAACGCCCTGCCGGAGCACGCGCCGGCGCCCGCCGACCCGGCGCTGTCGTCGTCGACGGGCCTGCAGACGATGCGCGAGCGCGCCGCCGCGCTCGGCGGGACCCTCACGGCGGGCCCGGCCGACGGCGTGTGGCGCGTGCGCGCGACGCTCCCCCTGACCCCCACCCCGGAGGACCCCCGATGACGCCCGTGCGGGTGCTGCTCGCCGACGACCACGCCGCGATCCGCGCCGGCCTGCGCCTCATGCTCGAGCAGTCGGGCGACGTCGAGGTGGTGGGCGAGGCGTCCGACGGCGACGTCGCGGTGCGGCAGGCGCGCGCGCTGCGCCCCGACGTCGTGCTCATGGACGTGCGCATGCCCGGCACGGACGGCATCACGGCGACCGCGGCGATCGTGGGCGAGCGGCTGGCGGACGTGGTCGCGCTGACGACGTTCGACCTCGACGAGTACGTGCTGGGCATGGTGCGCGCGGGCGCCGCCGGGTTCCTGCTGAAGTCCGTCGGGGCGGCCGAGCTGGTCGACGCCGTGCGCCGGGTCGCGGGCGGCGAGGGCGTGCTCGCCCCCGAGGTGACGCGGCGCCTGCTCGACGCGGTCGCGACGCAGCCCGCCGCCGCACCCGAGCCGACCCCGGGCCCGGACGACGCCCGCCTGGCGACCCTCACGTCCCGCGAGCGCGACGTGCTCGACGGCCTCGGCGACGGGCTGTCGAACGCCGAGATCGCCGAGCGGCTCGTCGTGTCGGAGACGACCGTGAAGTCGCACGTCAGCCACGTCCTCGCGAAGCTCGGGGTCCGCACCCGGCTGCAGGCGGGCGTCCTGGCGCGTGGCGCGCGGGGCTGACGCGTCGCGGCGGGCTTCCCCGGCGACACCGTCTCCCGGCACCGCTCGACGAGCGGGGCGCGCGTCCAGCCGGTAGGAAAGGGGCGCATGGTGCGCGTCGGCTTCCACAACTCCCACGAGCAGGTCCACCCCTCCGCGCTGCTGGCGGCGACGCAGCTCGCGGAGCAGCGCGGGTTCGACGCCGCGATGTGCAGCGACCACTGGGCGCCGTGGTCGGCGCACCAGGGGCACTCGGGGTTCGCGTGGACGTGGCTGGGGTCGGCGCTCGCGACGACGCGGCTGCCGTTCGGCGTGGTCAACGCGCCCGGGCAGCGGTACCACCCGGCGATCGTCGCGCAGGCGGCGGCGACGCTCGCGGCGATGTACCCCGGGCGGTTCTGGGTCGCGCTGGGCTCGGGCGAGAACATGAACGAGCACATCACCGGGGACGGCTGGCTCCCCAAGCCGGTGCGCGACGCGCGGCTGGTGGAGTGCGTCGAGGTGATCCGCGCGCTGCTCGACGGCGAGGAGGTCACGCACGACGGCCTGGTGAAGGTCGACCGCGCGAAGCTGTGGACGCTCCCCGACGTGAAGCCGCTGCTCGTCGGCCCGGCGGTCACCGAGGCGACCGCCGCGAACCACGCACGCTGGGCCGACGGGCTCGTCACCGTCAACCAGCCGCCCGAGACGCTGCGCCGCGTGCTCGGCGCGTACCGCGACGCGGGCGGCCGCGGCGAGGCGTCGCTGCAGGTGCACGTGTCGTTCGCGCCGAGCGAGGACGAGGCGCTGCGGCTCGCGCGGCAGCAGTGGGCGGGCAACGCGATCGGCCCGCCCGTCGCGTGGGACCTCGACACCCCGGAGGCGTTCGACCGCATCGCCGACAAGGTGAGCGACGACGTGCTGCGCACGTCCGTCCTGGTCGAGCACGACCCGCAGCGGCTGGCCGACCGGCTCGTCGAGCTCGCGGACATCGGGTTCGACGCGGTCTACCTGCACCAGGTCGCCACCGACGTGGTCCCGTCGGACGAGAAGCACCCCGACGCGACCGAGGTGCGCACGGCCCCGTCGTCGTCCCTGGAGGCGTTCGTCGACATGGCCGCCGAGCACGTGCTGCCCGCCCTGAAGGCGGTGCGCGCGTGAGGATCCGCGACACCGGCGACCTGTGGTGGAAGTCCGCGGTGATCTACTGCCTCGACGTCGAGACGTACATGGACTGGGACGACGACGGCATCGGCGACCTGCCCGGTCTCGTGCAGCGCATCGACCACCTCGCCGAGCTCGGCGTGACGTGCCTGTGGCTCATGCCGTTCTACCCGACGGCGGACCGCGACGACGGCTACGACATCACCGACTACTACGCGGTCGACCCGCGCCTGGGCGACGGCGGCGACCTCGTCGAGCTGATCCGCACCGCGAACGACCGCGGGATCCGCGTCATCGCCGACCTCGTCGTCAACCACACGTCCGACCGGCACCCGTGGTTCCGCGCCGCGCGCCGCTCGAAGGACAGCCCGTACCGCGACTGGTACGTATGGCGCGAGGACCCGCCGCCGGACACGTCCGACGAGGTCGTCTTCCCCGACAAGGAGGACGGCATCTGGACGTACGACGAGCAGGCGGGCGCCTGGTACCGGCACCGGTTCTACCGCCACCAGCCCGACCTCAACACCGCGAACCCGCAGGTGCGGGACGCGATCGCGAAGGTCGTGGGCTACTGGGCGCAGCTGGGGCTGGACGGGTTCCGCGTCGACGCCGTGCCGTTCTTCCTGGCCGACGCGGCGAACGGCAAGGGCGACGACGTCGACCACCCGCACCAGTTCCTGCAGCAGCTGCGCGCGTTCCTCTCGCGGCGCACGGGCGACTCGATCCTCATGGGCGAGGTCAACCTGCCGTACGACCAGCAGCGCCTGTTCTTCGGCGACCACGACGACGACGGCGAGCACGAGGGCGCCGAGCTGAACCTGCAGTTCGACTTCGTACTCATGCAGCGCATGTACCTCGCGCTCGCGCGGCAGGACGCGCGCGTGCTCGCCGACGTGCTGGAGTCCCGCCCCGTGATCCCGTCGGACGCGCAGTGGGCGACGTTCGTGCGCAACCACGACGAGCTGACGCTCGACCAGCTGAGCGACGCCGAGCGGCAGGAGGTGTTCGACGCGTTCGGCCCCGACGAGGAGGTGCAGCTCTACGGCCGCGGCCTGCGGCGCCGCCTGCCGCCGATGGTGCAGGGCGACCCGCGCCGCGTCCGCATGGTCTACAGCCTGCTGTTCACCCTGCCGGGCACGCCCGTGCTGTTCTACGGCGAGGAGATCGGCATGGGCGAGAACCTCGCGGCCGAGGGCCGGCTGGCCGTGCGGACGCCGATGCAGTGGACCTCGGGCAAGAACGGCGGGTTCTCGACGGCCGCGCCGTCGCGCCTGGCCGGGCCCGTGACCGAGGGCGCCTTCGGGCCCGCGCACGTCAACGTGTCCGACCAGCGCCGCGACCCGGACTCGCTGCTGAACTTCGTGCAGAAGCTCGCGCGGCGCTACCGCGAGAGCCCCGAGCTCGGGTGGACGGGCGCGGTCGAGATCCTCGACCAGCCGCACCGCTCGGTGCTCGCGCACCGCTCGACGTGGCAGGACGCGTCGACGGTCGCGCTGCACAACCTCGGGCCCGAGGCCGTGCGCGTGCCGCTGCACCTGACCGACACCGACGCCACGTGCCGGCTCATCGACCTGCTCGAGGACGACGAGCACGTGCCCGACGACCGGGGCCGGGTCGAGGTCGAGCTCGACGGGTACGGGTGGCGCTGGCTGCGCGTCGTGCACCCGGACTCGCGCCGCCTGCTCTGACGGGGCCGGTCGGGCCGGTCCCGGTATCCTCGGCGCCGACCCCCGTGGAAAGGCGAGTCCGCATGCTCAGCACCGCGCCCACCGTGTGCGCCCACCCGCTCACCAGGCGCGCCTGCGACCAGGTCGCGCCGTGACCCGCGTCCTCGTCACCGGAGCGGCCGGGTACATCGGCCGCCACGTGGTGCACGCGCTCGTCGCGCGAGGGGCCGACGTCGTGGCGGTGGACCGGCACGGCGCGCTGGACGAGACCGGGACGCACGTGACCGTCACGCACCACGACATCTTCAGCGACACGCAGACCCTGCTCGACGAGGTCGGTCACGTCGACGTCCTCGTGCACCTCGCGTGGGAGGCGGGCTTCGTGCACGACTCGCCCGTGCACATGCTCCGGCTGTCCGACCACGTCCGGTTCCTCGACGCGGTCGCCGCCGCGGGCACGACCCGGATCGCGGTGCTCGGCTCGATGCACGAGGTCGGCTACCACGAGGGCCCGATCACCGCCGACACCCCGACGGACCCGCGGTCGCAGTACGGCATCGCCAAGGACGCGCTGCGACGTTCGCTCCTGCTGCGTCACGCCGGCGGCCCGACCGAGCTGCAGTGGCTCCGCTGCTTCTACATCGTCGGTGACGAGTCGCGGAGCTCGTCGGTCTTCGCCAAGGTTGCCGCGGCGGCCGCGGAGGGACGGACCACGTTCCCGTTCACGTCCGGGTCCAACCGGTACGACTTCATCGACGTCCGGGAGCTGGGCGACCAGATCGCGGCGGCGGTCCTGCAGTCCGAGGTCACGGGCGTCATCAACTGCTGCTCCGGGGATCCGGTGCCGCTCGGCGCCCGCGTCGAGCAGTTCATCGCCGAGCACGGCCTGGACATCCGCCTCGACTACGGCGCGTTCCCCGACCGCCCGTACGACTCCCCCGGCGTGTGGGGGGACCCCACGCGCATCCGGAAGATCCTGGCGGCGTCCCCCGGGCCCGGCGCGATCTCCTGATCCGCGGTCGGGCCCGGGGACGTGCCCGTCAGCCGCGCACGACCGGCAGGCACACGTCCGTGACCCAGTCCGCCGGGTCGGGGCTCTGCTGCGGCCCCACCCGGTAGACGTTGAACATCGGCCCCGTCTCGAGGCCGCGCTCGGCGACGAACGCCCCGAGCGACGCCATGACGTCCCCGACGCCCGTGTAGTCGCCGCGCAGCGTCGCGACCGCCGCCTCGCGCGCCGGCTCGGTGCGGCACGTCAGCGGCGCGACCGGCTCGAAGGGCGCCGCGACCTCGATCCACACCTCGACGTCGACGTCGCTCTCGCGGTGGTCGGGGTCGTGGAACGTCGCGCCGGCCGTCGCGTTCCGCGCCGGGACGGCGCCCGCGCGGCCGAGCAGCGGCACGAGCTCCTGCCAGAGCAGGCCCTCGTCGGAGTAGCCGGGCAGGACCCGGCGCAGTCCCGCCAGGACCGTCGGCGGGAACGTGGTGAGCGTGACGTCGTGCATGGTGCGACCTCCCAGTGCGGTGCTGACACGGTCCAGGGCCGTCAGCTGCGACCGCAGGTCGTCCGCCCGGCGCGCGAGCTCCGCACGCTGCGCGGCGACCGCGGCCTCGACCCCGGCGGGATCACCGGTCGACGCCAGGAGCCCCGCGATGGCCTCGACCCCGAACCCCGCGTCGCGCAGCAGCACCGCCAGGTGGGCGTCGGCGATCTGCTCGGCCCGGTACCAGCGGTGCCCCGTGAACGGGTCCACCGCGGCCGGCTCGAGCACGCCGTGCTCCTGGTAGTACCGCAGCATGCGCACGCTGATCCGGGACAGCGTCGAGAAGGCGCCGATCCGCAGCATCCTGCCGTAGTGATCCATGTCGTCACCGCACACCCTCACACCGTGGCAGAGGCAAGCGGGCCCGGTCCGGGACCCGTCGGCACGCATCCGCCGAAACGATTCGCGGATGGACGTCCTGGGCACCTCCCAGGTCCGTCACGTACCGTGCCTGGGTCGTCGCGCGCCCCGCGGCGGCACCCCGCAACCCCCGGAGGACTCCTCGTGCGACGCCCCACCACCGCCCGCACAGCGCTGCGCGCCGCCGCCGCGGTGCTGGCGCTCAGCCTCACCCTCGCCGCGTGCAGCGGTGAGGCGGGCGACGCCCCGACCACCCCGGCAGCCACCGACGCCGCAGGGACGCCCGCCCCCGCGACGACGGCCACCGCCGAGGACGTCGCCGCGCTCGAGGCCGTGGTCGTCGACGGCCCCGCCGGCGCCGAGCCGACCGTCACGCTGCCCAGCACGCCGTTCACGGTGTCCGCGCCGGTCGCGCGACTGCTCGACGACGGCACCGGCGAGGAGATCGAGGCGGGCGACATGATCGACCTCGACTCGGTGTGGGTGAAGGGCACCGACGGCACGGTCGACTCCTCGACGTGGAAGAACGGCAAGCCCGAGCAGATCGTCGTCAGCGACGACGCGCTCGTCGCCGTGATCTCCGACCTGCTGGTCGGCAACAAGGTCGGCACGCGCTTCGCGTTCGCCGTGCCCGCGGGCGACGACACCACCGCGGTCGCGGTCGGCGAGGTCGTCGACAAGCGCCCGAGCCGCGCGGTGGGCACGCCCGTCGAGCCGGCCGCGGGCCTGCCCGCCGTCACGCTCGACGACACCGGCAAGCCGTCCATCGAGCCCGTCGACGGCGACGCGCCCACCGAGCTCGTGGTGCAGCCCCTCATCGAGGGCGACGGCCCGGCGGTCGAGTCCGGCCAGACCATCACCGTGCAGTACAGCGGCTGGCTGTGGGACGGCTCGCCGTTCGACTCGTCGTGGGACCGCGGCGCGCCCGCGTCGTTCGGGATCGGCGTCCAGCAGGTCATCACCGGCTGGGACGAGGGCCTCGTCGGCCAGAAGGTCGGCAGCCAGGTCCTGCTCGTCGTGCCGCCGGACAAGGCGTACGGCGACACCCCGCGCGAAACGATCCCCGCGGGCTCGACGCTCGTGTTCGTCGTGGACATCCTCGCCGCGGGCTGACCCGCAGCACCCGGCACGGGGCCGGTCACCGGGACCCACGTCCTGCCGTCGCGCGGCGGCCGGTCCTACGCTGACGGGACGACAACCTCCAGCGTGGGAGGGTCCTCATGGACCAGGCGACGACGCCCCGATCCCGCACGGTCGCGCTGCTCGGCGCGTCCGGCTCCGGCAAGACGACGCTCACCGAGGCGCTGCTGCACCGCGCCGGCGCGATCCCCCGCGCGGGGCGCGTCGAGGACGGCAGCACGGTGAGCGACCACGAGCCCGAGGAGATCGCCCGCGGCGTCTCGCTCGCGCTCGGCGTGGCGCCCCTGCGCTGGCGCGCCGACGACGGCCGCGGGTACGACGTGACGCTGCTCGACACGCCCGGGTCGCTCGACTTCGCGGGCGCGGTCGACGCCGCGCTGTCGGTCGCCGACCTCGCGGTGGTCGTGGTCAGCGCCATCGACGGCGTGCAGGCGGGCACGCACCTGGCGTGGCGCGCGGCGCGCGAGGCGGGCGTGCCGCGCGTCGTCGTCGTGACGAAGGAGGACAAGGCGCGCGCGGACTTCCACCGCGTGCTGGACGACCTGCGGGCGACGTTCGGCGACGCGCGGCTCGTGCCGCTCGAGCTGCCGTTCGGCGACGAGGCCGGGTTCACGGGCGTCGCGGACGTGCTGAGCGAGGCCGGCCACGCGTACGACGCGGACGGGCGGCACCGCGACGAGGCGCTGCCCGCGGGCGTCGCCGACGAGGAGCACCGCCTGCACGAGGAGGTCACCGAGGAGATCGTCGCGCACGACGACGACCAGCTCGAGCGCTACCTCGCGGGCGACGAGCCGACGCCCGCCGAGCTCGGGCGCGCGCTCGCGCGGGAGGTCGGCGCGGGGCTCGCCGTGCCCGTGCTTGTCGCGTCGGGCACCACGGGCGTCGGCGTGGACCGCCTCGCGGACCTGCTGTGCGCGCTGTGCCCCGGCCCCGACGCGCGGACCCGCACGGTCCGCGCCGGCGACACCGAGGTGCCCGTCGCACCCGACCCCGACGGCCCCGCGCTGCTGCACGCGTTCCGCACCGTGGCCGACCCGTTCGTCGGGCAGGTCACGGTGTTCCGGGTGCTCTCCGGCACCGTGCGACCCGGCGACCGGCTGGTCAACACCACGACGCGCGTCGAGGAGCGCGTGCCGGGCCTGTTCCGGCTCCGCGGCAAGGAGCACGAGCCGGTCGACGCGGTGGTCGCGGGGCAGGTGGCCGCGGTCGCGAAGCTCACGGGCACCCCCGCGGGGTCGCTGCTGGCCGGCAAGGGCACGCCCGGCACGTTCGTCACCGCACCGCCGCCGCGCGCCCGGCACGCCGGGTACGCGCTCGCGCTCGACCCGGTCACGCAGTCCGACGACGACCGCCTGTCCGCCGCGCTCGCCCGGCTCGTGGCCGAGGACCCGACGCTCGCGGTCGACCGCGTCGCCGGCCGCACCGTGCTGCGCGGCCTCGGCGACACGCACCTGGCCGTGGCGCTCGAACGGCTCGCGCGCGTGTTCGGCGTGCACGTGCGCACGTCCGACGTGCCGGTCGGCTACCGCGAGACGATCGCGCACGAGGCCGCCGCCGAGGGACGCGTCAAGAAGCAGTCGGATGGGCACGGGCAGTTCGCGGTCGTGCAGCTGCGCGTGCAGCCGCTGCCGCGCGGCGAGGGCTTCGCGTTCGTCGACTCGGTGGTGGGCGGCGCGATCCCCCGGTCGTACCTGCCGGCCGTCGAGCGCGGCGTGCGCGACGCGATGGCCGCGGGCGGCCCGCACGGCTACCCGGTGGTGGACGTGCGCGTCGAGGTCGTCGACGGCAGGGCGCACGCGGTCGACTCGTCCGACATGGCGTTCCGCACGGCGGCGGCCGCGGGCCTGCGGGACGCGCTCGCGGCGGCGGGCACGGTCGTGCTGGAGCCGGTGTGCCGGGTGCGTCTGACGGTGCCGTCGTCCGCGCAGGGCGACGTCATGAGCGACCTGTCCGCGCGGCGCGGGCGCATCACCGACACCGCGGCGCTCGACGACGGCGACGTCGCGGTCGAGGCGACCGTGCCGGAGGCCGAGCTGACCCGCTACGTGCTGGACCTGCGCTCGCTGACGGGCGGGCGCGGGGACGTCACGGTCGAGCCGGACCACTACGCGCCCTGCCCGGAGCACCTGGCACCGGCCTGACCGCGGGCCGGGCGCGGGCACGCGATGATGGGCCCGTGACGGACATCGACGACCTGACGGCGGCCGTGCGCGAGTTCTCCCGCGAGCGCGACTGGGAGCAGTTCCACGACCCGAAGTCGCTCGTGCTCGCGCTCGTCGGCGAGGTCGGCGAGCTCGCCGAGCTGTTCCAGTGGGTGCCCGCCGACGAGGCGGTCGAGCGGTTCTCGGCACCCGACCGGCGGGCGCGTGCCGGCGAGGAGATGGCGGACGTGCTGGTGTACCTGCTGCGGCTCGCCGACGTGCTGGGCGTCGACCTGGGTGCCGTCACCCGAGCGAAGCTCGCCGACTCGCACCGCCGGTTCCCGGCGGCCGACGTCCGCGGCGTCGCCCCCGACAAGCCCTGACGGCGCGCCGCCCACGGACGCCGGACGGGCCGGGTGCGGTTCCCTCCTCCGCACCCGGCCCGTGCCGGCCCCGCCCCGCGAGCGCCCGTCAGTCCGGCGTGGCGATCGCGTCGAGCACGCGCAGGCGCGCCGCGCGCGTCCCGGGCCACAGCGCCGCCAGCACGCCGACCACGATCGCGATGCCGAGCATCGCGGCCAGGCCGCCCCACGGGATGACGAGCTGGTCGAGCCCCTCCTCGGCGAAGACCCGGGGCAGGACCGAGGCCAGCCCCACGCCCACGCCGAGCCCGACCACCGTGCCGAACACCGCGGTCAGCACCGACTCGACGGTGACGACGCCCGCGAGCTGCAGCCGGCCCAGGCCGACCGCCCGCAGCAGGCCGATCTCCCGCGTCCGCTCGATCACGGACAGCGCGAGCGTGTTGACGATGCCGAGCACCGCGATGAGCAGCGACAGCCCGAGCAGCGCGTACAGGATGACCAGCAGCTGGTCGACCTGGCTCGCCATCTGGTCGACGAACTGGTCACGGTCCTGCACGGACACCACGACGTAGGGCGCGACCGCGTCGGTCACGGCCGAGCGCAGCTCGGCGGCGCTCACGCCCGCCGCGGCGTCGACGAACACCGTGTCGGTGAGCTGCGACGCGGCAGGGGCCAGCGCGTCGAGCACGTCGGGCGTCACGAGGACCGGCGCGCCGAGCACCCGGGTCTTGATGACCGCGGCGACCGTGAGCGTCCGCTCCGCCGTGGCCGAGCGGACGACGAGCTCGTCGCCGACCTTCCAGCCCTCGCCGATCACGTTCTGGTTGACGACCGCGTGCGTCGCGTCGAGCGCGTCCGTGTCGCCGTCGACGACGTCGACCGTGACCGTGGAGCCGAGCAGGTCGGGCGGGCTGGCCACGACGAAGCCGACGCCACCGACGCCGGGGTCCACGCCCGGCTCCGGTGAGACGGCGACCGGCGCGAACGTCACCGCGCTGGCGCGTCCCGCCTCGGGCAGCCCCTCGACGTCGCTGACCGCACCCGCCGGGATCGTGCCGTTCGCGGAGCGGAGCACCAGGTCGGCGGTCGTGCTGCTCTCGACGGTCGAGACCAGCGACGCCTGCGTGGTCGCCGCGATGACGGACACCCCGCCGACGAGCGCCATGCCGATGACGAGGGCGCCCGCGGTGCTGGCGGTGCGGCGCGGGTTGCGCACGACGTTGCCCTGCGCGAGACGGCCGACGGGCGGCAGCCCCTTGACGAACGGCACCGCGAGCACGCGCACCACGGCGCGCGACATCGAGGGCGCCGCGACGAGAACGCCGATCAGCACCACGCCGGCACCCGCACCGAGCAGGCCCTCGGCGGCACCCGACTCGGGCCGCAGCGCCGCGAACAGCACCGCGGCGGCGCCCAGCGCGACGACGACGCCGCCGACCAGACCCCGCACGCGCAGCGACCGCTCCGGGACGGTGACCTCGCCGCGCATGGCCTCGACGGGGGCGACGAGCGCGGCACGCCGGCCGGGGATCGCCGCGGCGACCGCCGAGACGACCGCGCCGATGGCGAGGCACAGCGCGACGGTCGTCGCGTCGAGCGGGATGCTGCCGACCAGGTCCATGCCCATCTGCTCGAACACGACGCGCAGGAGCGCCACCAGGCCCAGGCCGCCGGCCACGCCGACCGCCGCACCCACCAGGCCCACGAGCACGGCCTGCCCGACGACCACCGCGAACACCTGCGCGGGGGACGCGCCCACGGCACGCAGCAGCGCGAACTCCCGGACCCGCTGCCGCACCGACATCGTGAACGTGTTGGAGATGAGGTACCCGCCGACGAACAGCGAGATGACCGCGAAGATCATGAGGAACGACGTGACGAAGCCGAGCATCTGGTCGATGTCGCCCCGCAGGCCGTCGCGCAGCGTGTCGCCCGTGACGACCTCGGCACCGTCCGCGGCGGCACCCACGGTGCCGTCGTCGATCGCGGCGTCGATCCGGTCGACGAGCTGCTGCTCGCTCACGCCGTCCTCGGCGTAGACCGAGACGGTCGGCACGAGCCCGTCCGGCGCGTAGGCCGCCTCCGCGACGGCGGGGTCGAGGAAGACGAGCGTGGCACCGGCCATCGGACCGCCGCCGGAGATCTCGCCGACGACCTCGACGTCCCGTACCTCGCCCGACACGACGACGCGCGTGCGGTCGCCGATCGCGAGACCGGAGGACTCGAGCGTCTTCTGCTCGAGCGCGACCTCCCCGTCACCGACCGGCGCACGGCCGGCGACGATCCCGAACGTCGGGTCGGCGGACTGGCTCGCGACGGCGATCGAGGGCGCCTGGGTGGACTGCACGGCCGTGCCGTCGGCACCGACCAGGACGATCGGGCCCGAGACGTCGGCGACCGCGGCGCGCACGCCGGGGACGTCGGCGACCGCGTCGGCCAGCTCGACCGAGACCGGCGTGCGGGACTCGCCGACGCCGACGCCGCCGGCGGACGCGGCGCTCGGGGCCTCGTCGGCGCCGCGCAGGTACGCGTCGGCGGGGGCAGACGCGTCGACGATGCCGTGGAACGTGTCGGACATCATCGTGCGCAGCGCGAACGTGCCGGCGACGAACGAGACGCCGAGCGCGACCGCGAGGATGGAGAGCGCGAAGCGCACGGCGTGCGCACGGACCCCGCGCAGGGTCACCCGGAGCATCAGCCGGCCTTCACGGGCGCGGCGGGGCGGCGGGTCAGCGCGCCGAGGCGCTCGAGGACCGTGTCGGGCGTGGGCTCGGTGAGCTCGTCGACGATGCGACCGTCGGCGAGGAACAGCACGCGGTCGGCGTAGGACGCGGCGGTCGCGTCGTGCGTGACCATGACGATGGACTGGCCGAGCTCGTCGACCGAGCGGCGCAGGAACGACAGCACCTCGTGCGCGGACGTCGAGTCGAGGTTGCCGGTGGGCTCGTCGGCGAACACGACGGCCGGGCGCGTGACGAGCGCGCGTGCGCACGCGACGCGCTGCTGCTGCCCGCCGGACAGCTCGCCCGGCTTGTGGTGCAGGCGGTCCGCGAGGCCGACGGCCTGGACCACCGCGTCGAGGTGCTCGCGGTCGACGGGGCGGCGCGCGATGTCGAGCGGCAGCGTGATGTTCTCGAGCGCGGTGAGCGTGGGCACGAGGTTGAACGCCTGGAAGACGAAGCCGATGCGGTCGCGGCGCAGCCGCGTGAGGTGGCGCTCGGACATCGCGGACACCTCCTCGCCGTCGACGACGACCGAGCCCGCGGTGGGGCGGTCGAGGCCGGCGAGGCAGTGCATGAGCGTGGACTTGCCCGAGCCGGAGGGGCCCATGGTGGCGGTGAGCTTGCCGCGCTCGACGTCGAGGTCGACGCCCGCGAGGGCGTGCACGGCCGTGGGGCCGGCGCCGTAGGTGCGCACGAGGCCGCGGGCGGTGGCGATGGGCGCGCTGCTGCGCGCCGAGGTGTCGGTGAGGGTCACACGAGGATCGTCCCGCTGCCGGGGGCCTGCGCGACACCGGGTAAACCCCCGGGCCTGACCCTGAACGCCCCCTGGATGCCCTCAGGGTCGCCCCCGGGGACGTATGTCCTGGTCAGCGCGTCGCTATGCCGTATTCGTCGGATGACCTCGTGGGATCGACGGGGACAGCCCCCGCACCGGGGTGGGGTGAGCCGGGGGGTCGGTTCCGGGGGTGCACCGGATGTCCCGGCGGGGCGCGCGACGGAAGGCTGGAGGCACGGCCCGCCGCACGGGCGGGCCGCAGAGACGGAGGTCCCGGTGTTCGCGCTGCTACGACGTGTGTGCTCGGTCGCGGGGGCGGTCGCCCTGGGGAGCGTCCTGGGGGTCGTGGCGAACCCGGCGCTCGCGTCGCACCTGGGCCTGCCGGTGGTGGAGACGCTGCTCAGCCGCTGACGGCGCCCGGGCGGCCGTCGCACGCGCGACGCCGCGACCCGGCTCCTACGCTGGACGCCATGGCCCGCTACCTCGACGTGCACCCGACCGACCCGCAGCCGCGCTCGATCGCGCAGGTCGTCGCGATGCTGCGCGACGACGCGGTGATCGCCTACCCGACCGACTCGATGTACGCGCTCGGCACGCGCATGGACAACCACGACGGCGCCGAGCGCATCCGCCGCATCCGGCACCTCGACGACCGGCACCACTTCACGCTCGTGTGCGCCGACTTCGCGCAGCTCGGGCAGCTCGTGCACCTCGACAACAGCGCGTTCCGCGCCATCAAGGCCGCGACCCCGGGGCCGTACACGTTCGTCCTGCTCGCGACGCCCGAGGTCCCGCGCCGGCTCGCGCACCCCAAGAAGCGCTCGGTGGGCGTGCGCATCCCCGACGACCCGGTCGCGTGCGCGATCCTGCGCGAGCTCGGCGAGCCGCTGCTGTCGTCCTCGCTGCTCATGCCCGGCCACGACTGGCCCATGATTGAGGGCTGGCAGATCAAGGAGGAGCTCGACGACCAGCTCGACGCGGTCGTCGACGGCGGCGAGCGCGCGACCGGCCCCACCACGGTCGTCGACTGGACGTCCGGCGCGCCCGAGGTCGTGCGCGAGGGCGCGGGCGACCCGACACGCTTCTGACGTGACCGCCGCCGACGCCGGCCACCCGGTCCCGACCACGCCCGGCGACGTCGTGCGGGCCGCCGCGGCCGCCCCCGACCTCGCGACGCTCGCGGCGGCGTGCACGACCTGCCG
>JAEYNO010000389.1 GCA_023412515.1 Actinomycetes bacterium | reverse complement strand
GACTCCAGGCGCTCGCGCTCGAGCATGTTCTTGAAGTCCATGTTGCCGCCGACGTTCAGCTGGTACGTGCGGTCCAGGATGACGCCGCGGTCCTCGAAGAGGCGCGCGAGCACGCGGTGCGTGATGGTCGCACCGACCTGCGACTTGATGTCGTCGCCGACGATCGGGACGCCGGCGGCCTCGAACTTCGCGGCCCACTCCGGGTCGGACGCGATGAAGACGGGCAGCGCGTTGACGAACGCGACGCCCGCGTCGATGGCGCACTGCGCGTAGAACTTCGCGGCGGCCTCGGACCCGACGGGCAGGTAGCAGACGAGCACGTCGACCTGCTGGTCCTTGAGGGTCTGCACGACGTCGACCGGCTCGGCGTCCGACTCCTCGATGGTCTGGGAGTAGTACTTGCCCAGGCCGTCGAGCGTGTGGCCGCGCTGCACCGTCACGCCCAGCGGCGGGACGTCGGAGATCTTGATGGTGTTGTTCTCGGAGTTGAAGATCGCCTCCGACAGGTCGAAGCCGACCTTCTTGGCGTCCACGTCGAACGCGGCGACGAACTCGAGGTCGCGCACGTGGTAGTCGCCGAACTGGACGTGCATGAGGCCGGGGACCTTGCCCGCCGGGTCGGCGTCCCGGTAGTAGTGCACGCCCTGAACAAGCGACGCGGCGCAGTTGCCGACGCCGACGATGGCGACGCGGATGGAGGTCATCCTCGCTCCTTCTCGATTCGCGCCTCGGATGAGCCCTCGGCGTCGTCTGCAGCGGCGGCCGGTCGGCCACCGCCCTCGGGGCGAGCGCGACGGACGCCGCGCTCGTTGTCGATGAGGTCGTCCAGCCAGCGGACCTCGCGCTCGACCTGCTCGAGGCCGTGGCGCTGGAGCTCGAGCGTGTACTCGTCCATGCGCTCTCGGGTCCGGGCGAACGACTGCCGGAACGTCTCGAGCCGCTCGGTCAGCCGGGAGCGACGACCTTCGAGGATGCGCAGCCGCGTCTCGGCGTCCGTCTGGCCGAAGAACGCGAAGCGCACGTCGAAGTTCTCGTCCTCCCAGGCCGCCGGCCCGGACGTCGAGAGCACCTGCTGCAGGTGCTCCTTGCCGTCGGCGGTGAGCTCGTAGACGATCCGTGCACGCTTGCTGGCGACCGTGCGGTCGCCGGGCGAGTCCGTGCCGGCGATCAGCCCGCGGTCCACGAGCCCCTTGAGGCACGGGTACAGCGAGCCGTACGACAGCGCACGGAACGAGCCGAGCACGAGGTTGAGGCGCTTGCGCAGCTCGTACCCGTGCATGGGCGACCCGGCGAGCAGTCCGAGGATCGCCGGCTCGAGCACGTCGGAACGTCCGCGCACCTGGCCTCCTCGTGCCGTCGGGACCGCGACCGGGTGGGCACCCGATCTCGATGTATCAACTCGATACATCCGGAGAATATGTCGCGCACGCGCCCGACGACAACAGCTCACGCACCGCGCCGTGTGCGCGGCCGCGCCGGATCGCGTCGTGACGCGGTGCCGATCGTGTGAAGCCCCGCCCAGAACGGGACGGCCCGGGCGTCCTGCGCGAGCCACCGCCCAAGTCGGTCGTCCATACTGACCTCGGCAGCGCCCCGACCGACGCGCCCCACGCGGGGCGCCCGGGAGCGTCCGCCAGCACCGTCGTCGGCACGAGAGGTCCCCCGTTGGCAGGCAGCACACGCCGTGCGGCGCCCACGCGCGCACGCCGCGGCTCGCGTCGCGCGTCGACCCGGGCGACCCCGCCGGAGAAGCGGAAGTTCTGGAACTACCCCCGCCGGGAGCTGAGCGGCGTGCGGCGCTGGCTGCCGTCGTGGCGCGTCGTGCTCGGGACGTTCATCGGCGGCATGTTCCTGCTGCTCGGCGCCGGCGCGGCGGCGTTCGCGTTCATCAACCCCCCGGACCCGCTCGCCGAGGTCCAGTTCCAGACGACCACCGTGTACTACGCGGGTGCCGAGCCCGGTCAGCCGGGCGAGGTCATGGGGACGTTCGCGGAGCAGAAGCGCGAGATCGTCGAGTACTCGACGCTGCCCGAGTACGTCGGCCAGGCGGTCGCGGCCGGCGAGGACAAGACGTTCTTCACCAACCGGGGCGTGTCGATCACCGGCATGGCCCGCGCCTTCATCAACAACGTCCAGGGCAAGCCGACGCAGGGCGGGTCGACGCTGACCCAGCAGTACGTCGAGCGGTATTACCAGAACACCACCAAGGACTACTGGGGCAAGGCGAAGGAGGCGATCCTCGCCGTCAAGCTGTCCCAGGAGGAGTCCAAGGACCAGATCATGGGCCGCTACCTCAACACGATCTACTTCGGTCGTGACTCCTACGGGATCGAGGCGGCCTCCAAGTCGTACTTCGGCAAGCCCGCCGCCGAGATGTCGGTCTCCGAGGCGGCGCTGCTCGCCGCGCTGATCCCGTCGCCGAACAACTGGGACCCGGCCGTGAGCCCGGAGAAGTCCCAGCAGCGCTGGGGCATCGTCCTCGACTCGATGGTCGACTCCGGGTGGCTCAGCGCGAGCGACCGCGCCGCTCAGGTGTTCCCCGCGACGATCGAGTACGTGAAGTCCGAGGCGTACCGCGGCCCCAACGGCTTCCTGCTCGAGATGGTCGAGAAGGAGCTGCTCGCGACCAACCTGTGGACGTCCGGCGAGCTGCGCACCAAGGGTCTGAAGATCATCACGACGATCGACCAGTCGGTCCAGCAGGCCGCCGTCGAGTCGGCCGAGGCGCTCCGCACGGGAGGCCTGTCGGACGGCGAGGCTCCGAGCGAGCGGCTGCGCGTCTCCGTCGTCTCGGTGGACCCGACGACCGGCGGCATCGTGTCCCTGTACGGGGGGCCCGACTACCTGACCGACCAGAAGAACACCGCGACGTTCGACGAGATCCAGGCCGGGTCGACCTTCAAGCCGTTCGCCCTGGTGGCTGGCCTGCAGGAGGGCATCGGCCTGTCGACGAGGTTCGACGGGAACTCGCCGCAGCGCTTCCCCGAGTGGGAGGGCGGGAACAAGGACGTCAGCAACTTCGGCAACACCGACTACGGGACGATCGACCTGGTCAAGGCGACGGCGGACTCGGTGAACACCGTGTACGCGGCACTGAACATCCAGGTCGGCCCGGAGCGCTCGGCGCAGGTCGCGGCCGAGGCCGGCATCACGACCCCGCTGACGACGGTCCCCTCCAACGTGCTGGGGGCGGACGACGTGCGCCCGCTCGACATGGCGGGCGCGTACGCGACGTTCGCGGCGCAGGGCGTGCAGCGGACGCCGCACATCCTGCAGGTCGTCGAGAACAACGACGGCACCGTGGCGTGGCAGCCCGACACGGCGGGGCGGCCGACCTTCGCCGCCGACGTCATGGCCGACGCGACGTACGCGATGACCCAGGTCGTCGAGCAGGGGTCGGGCAAGGCGCAGATCTCCAAGCTGAAGCGCCCGATCGCCGGCAAGACCGGGACGTCGACGGACAACAAGTCGGCGTGGTTCGTGGGCTACGTCCCGCAGCTCGCCACGGCCGTCGCGCTGTCGCAGCAGTCGGAGGACGGCCGCGGCAAGGACTCGATCCAGGCGTGGGGGAAGTACAGCCAGATCACCGGGTCGTCCTACCCCGCCGTGCTGTGGGCTGACTACATGGGCAAGGTCTTCGAGAACCCGCGGTTCGCGGCCGTGCAGGAGTTCCCGCCGCGCGCGAACGTCGGCGGCCGTCCGACGGCCACGCCGACCGAGGCGCCCACCGAGGAGCCCACGCCTCAGGAGCCGGAGCAGCCGACCCAGGCGCAGGTGCCCGGCTCGCTCGTGGGTCGCACCGAGGCGGACGCGACCGGAGCCCTGCAGGCGGCCGGCCTCGTCGCGAGCGTCCGGTCGGAGGCGTCGACGAGCGTGCCCGCCGGGCGCGTCGTCCGCGTCGAGCCCGGCGAGGGCGCCACCGTCGACTCGGGGGCCACGGTGACGCTCGTCGTCTCGAGCGGACCGCCGCCGCAGCCCACCGCGCCCGCGCCGCAGCCCACGCAGAC
>JAEYNO010000365.1 GCA_023412515.1 Actinomycetes bacterium | reverse complement strand
GCGCAGGCCCGCGAGGCGGCACGGCGCGGCGGCTGGTCGGCGGCCGCGATCGCGTGGACGACCCCCGCGGACGACACGCGCCCGTTCCCGCGGGTCGTGGTCGACGCGTCGGCCGCCGGCCGGCCGGGCATCCGGGTCGCGCACGCGTTCGCGCAGGACGAGCTGGGCGCACGCGAGGTCGGCGGCCCCGAGGTCGTCGGCCAGGCCGCGCCCGTCCTCTAGGACCGGCCGATCCGCGCGGCTACGCTCGCGGTGTGACCGGCGCCACGCCCCAGGAGGCCGCGGAGGCACGCCTGCACGCAGTAGCCGCCGCGTTCGCCGGGCGGCCCGGCGTCGTGCTGCCCGGGGACGGCGCCCGGCACTTCGGCACCGCGGCCCTGCGGGTGGGGCGCCGGATCGTCGCGATGACGCCGGGCGAGCACCTCGTGGTCACGCTGCCGCCCGCGCGGGTCGCGACGCTCGTCGCCGCCGGCGAGGGTCTGCCCTTCCCCGAGGGGCGGCCGCCCATGCGCGCGTGGGTCGCGATCGCGTCGGACGACCCGGGCGTGTGGCACGACCGGATCGCGGAGGCGCTGACGCACGTCGGCGGCTGACGCACGGGCCGTCCCGACGGCGGCTCAGGCGACGGGCGCGTCCTGGACGTCGGGGCGCACGGACTTCTTGCCGTGCCGGATCTCGGCGCCGCCCATGATGGTCACGAGGCGCACGTCGAGCACGGGCCCGCCGCCCAGCGGCGGCTCGGTCTTGTCCTCCCAGCCGCCGAGCAGCGGCAGCCCGGACGTGCGCACCTCCCACGTGCGGGGCACCTTGATGTCGACGCCGCCCCAGAACGTGAACACGTCGATGCGCGCGGTGCCCTCGATGTCGGCCTCGCGCAGGTCGAGCTCGACGCCGCCCATGATCGCCGTGAGGCTGGCCCACCGGAACCGCTGCGTGCGGGTGCGCCGCTCGGCGCCCCACCAGAACGCGATGGCCGTCAGGCGACCCTCCTGCTCGGTGCGCGCCGCGGCGCCGAGCACGATGCCCAGGCCGATGAGGATCACGGCGACGGGCCAGAGGTACTCCCACAGGCTCACGTCGAGCACGCGCAGGCGGTCCAGCAGCAGCACGACGCCGGCGGCGGTGACGACCACGGGCCCGAACCACGCACGGGGCACGAGCAGGAGCGACGTCACCCCGACCAGCACGACGAGCAGCGGCCACAGCGTGCTCGCGACGGTCGCGAGGTCGATGTCGACGACGCCGGTGCGCTCGAGCAGCAGCACCACCCCGGCGAGCACGACGAGCACGCCGACGAGCACCTGACCGAGCGAGCGACGACCGTCCATGCGGGTCAACCTAGCGACCGTCGGGCCGTCGCGACCGGGACGTCCAGCCCGTCAGCGGGCGGGCACGACCGCGGCGGCGTGCTCGGGGCACGGCGTCGCTGCGGACGCGCACACGGGGCACGGCTCGCAGCCCTCGGTGCCGTCGACCTTGTCGAACCAGGCGAGCTGCCGGCCGGCCGGGCACTCGTCGTCCTCGTGGTAGAGGTGCGCGGCGGTGCTGCGGGCGGAGTGGTACGGACGGACACGCATGTCGGCCTCCTCGCCGATGACGCCCTGCCCCGGCGACGCGGGGCCGTCCTCGCAGGGTAGGAGTGCGGCCGCGCCGCGCACGAGGGACCTCGGTCCGGGGTGGGGGCGTGCGTCGACGAGATGCCCCCACCCCTGGACGAACGCATCGATGAATCGCACACTAGCGATATGACTGCGGATGCGGACGCACGGCCCGCGGCGCAGGGGGCGACCCCGTGGGCGGCCGGCATCCGGCCCGACGCGAGCGCGACACCCGGGTCACAGCGGGACGTCACGGTTCACGAGGACCGTTGACCGAAGGCCTTCTCATCGATAATCTCCGAATCGTCGATATCGCCCGGGAGAGGACCTCGCCATGGCCGCACAGGAGCAGGACGCCAAGAACTCCGCACTCCCCCCGGGGCTCGTCGCGCTGGCCCTCGGAGGGTTCGGGATCGGCCTCACCGAGTTCGGCATCGTCGGGCTGCTGCCCGAGATCGCCGCCGACTACGCCGTCACGGAGAGCGTCGCGGGCTACCTCGTCTCGGGGTACGCCCTCAGCGTCGCCGTCGGGGCGATCGCCCTCACCGCGGCGCTCGCCCGCGTCGAGCGCAAGCGCGTGCTGCTCGGGCTCGTCGTGCTGTTCATCGCCGGCAACCTCATCTCGGCGCTCGCGCCGACGTACGGCGTCATGCTCACCGGACGCGTGGTCGCCGCGCTCTGCCACGGCGCGTTCTTCGGCGTCGGGGCCGTCGTCGCCTCCGACATGGTGGCCGAGAACCGCAAGGCGGCCGCCATCTCGCTGATGTTCGCGGGCCTGACCGTCGCCAACGTCGTCGGCGTCCCGTTCGGCACCTTCGTGGGCCAGCAGCTCGGGTGGCGAGCCACCTTCTGGGCGATCACCGGCATCGGCGTCGTGACGCTCGCCGGCATCCAGCTGCTCGTGCGCCGCACGCCCGCGGCACCGTCCGCCGGGCTGCGCTCCGAGCTCGGCGTGCTGCGACGCCCCCAGGTGCTGCTGTCGGCCCTCGTCAGCGTCCTCACCTTCGGCGGGCTGGTCGGCGCCTACACCTACATCGCCTTCACGCTCACCGAGGTCAGCGGCGTCGGCACGGGCGCCGTCCCGTGGCTCCTGCTCCTCTTCGGCGTCGGCACGTTCCTCGGCAACCTCGCCGGCGGGCGCTGGGCCGACCGCGACCTCGACGGCTCGCTCGTCGCGACCATCGCAGGCCTCGCGCTCGTGCTCGTCGGGTTCGCGGCCGTCGCGTCCGTCACGTGGCTCACCGTCGTCGCGATGTTCCTGCTCGGCGCCGTCGGCTTCGCCACCGCGCCCGGGCTCCAGCTGCGCATCATGCAGTTCGCGGGCGACGCACCCACCGTCGCGTCCGGCACCAACATCGCGGCGCTCAACGTCGGCAACGCCGCCGGGGCGTGGCTCGGCGGCGTCGCGATCGCCGCGGGCCTCGGCTTCGTGTCACCGCTGTGGGTCGGCGCGGCGCTCGCACTGGCCGCGCTCGCCGTGCTCGTGCCGACGTCGCGCGCCGCCCGGCGCGGTGCGGCGACGCGGACCGGACGCACCACGGCCGCTCACGACGCCGCCCCCGTCGCCCAGCCCACCACCTGAGCGCCCGCGCTCCGAGCGCGCACCGAGCACCACCTCGCGCACGACCACACACCTCCCGCGCGGCGGGGCGACCCGCCGCGCGCGGTCGCGCTCGCACGCACCGCGGGACCGCAGCACCGTCCGGCACAGCTCAGGGGGGAAAGACGTGACGACAGACGTAGCGACCGACGACACCGTGGGCCGGCAGCCGCCGGGTCCAGCCGTCCAGCACCACGCCGCACCGCCGCGGAGCACGTCCCCCACCGGGGACAGCTTCGCGGCGGTGGCGTTCTTCCCGGGCCTCGGCAGCCGCGACGCCTACCGCGAGGTGGGCGTCGCGACCATCGGGTCCGACCTCCCGGTCGTCCGGGAGGTCTACCAGGAGGCCGCGGACGCGCTCCAGGTCGCCGCCGGCCCGGACGGGCTCGCGCTCACCCGGGCGAACCTCCCCGAGGACCGGGTCGAGCGGCAGGGGTTCATCGCCGCCGCGTTCCTCGTGCACAACCTCGCCATCCACGCCGACCTCGCCGCCCGCGCGCAGCGCTCCGGGCACCTGCGGTTCGCCGCCTACACGGGCGAGAGCTTCGGCATGCTCGCCTCGGCGGTCGCCGCCGGGGCCCTCTCGGTCGGGGACGGCGCCCAGATCGCCCGCGTGTTCACCCCGCTGCTGCTCGCGGCGTCGAACCAGCGCGCCGGCGGCACCTTCGGCGCGAGCATCGAGCGGTACCTGCCCCGGCACTCGGCGGAGTCGCCGCCGGTCGGCGAGCCGTTCCACGTGGTCGCGCTGCGGTCCGGCACCGAGCCGCTGCGCCGCGTGACCGACCTCCTCACCCAGCGGCACGGCGAGCACGTCGAGGTCCACAAGCGGTACTCGCGGCACCAGGTCAACGTGTACGTGCGCGAGTCCTTCCTCCCCACGTTCGTCCAGGTGCTGCGCTCCTACCCCGAGATCGAGGCCGAGGAGCTCAAGGCACCGACCACGTTCCTCGCGCACTCGCGCCGCATGATCGGCGCGCGCGAGGCGCTCGCGCGGTACCTCGACGACCGCCGCGTCACGTTCACCGCCCCCCACGCCCCGCTGCTGTCGAACAGCGGGCACGGCTTCCTCATCACCGCCGACCACGTGCGCCAGGCGATCCTCGCCATGACCGACGAGGTGATGGACTCGCAGCGCACCGTCGAGCTGATCGACGAGCTGCACCCCGACCTCGTGCTCGAGGTGGGCCGGGGCGGGCGCTCGCTGCAGCTGCTGCGCGACAACACGGCCCAGCCGGACGCCCTCTCCGTCGCGGACGCGGGCGAGGCGGCACGGCTCGTGGCCGGCGCGGACCTGGTCAACGAGCTCACGCGCCGGACGCGCTCGCTCGCGGCACGGACCGACGCCACGCTCACCGACGCCGACCTCGCCACCCTCCGCGAGGTCACGTCCCTCGCCGGACGCGAGCCCGCGTTCGACGGGTACCTCCGACGACGGGTCTGCGAGATGGGGTTCGACGCCGCGCGGCACCCCGAGCGCGACACCAGCCCGGCGCTGCGCCGGTTCCGGGAGACCTTGCAGCACACGCTCGCCCACCACGTGCACGTCCGCACGGGCGACCTCGTCGTCGGCGCGCGCATGCGCAAGCGTCTCACCGGCCCCGACGCCGGTCGCGCCTGCACCGAGCTGCAGGTGCTCGACGCCGGCGGGTCCGTGCGCGTGGAGGAGGTCGAGCCGGCCGCGGACACCGAGGCGCTCGTCGTGCACTTCGAGCAGCTCCGGCGGACCGCGGTCCGGCACGTCGTGCCCGTCGTCCGCGACCTCGTCGCGTCCCAGCCGGTCGCGCAGCGCGTGCACGACGCGGTCGTCGGCGGGCGCCGCGAGGACGTGCGTGACGACGCACGGCAGGCGCTCGACGTCGTGCTCGCGCGGGCCGACGCGGTCGACGTGCTCGTCCACCAGCTGAGCATGCTCGCGCTCGTGCGCCAGCACCGGCCCGGCTTCTTCGAGTACAACCACGTGTTCATCGAGGCGAACGACCCGTTCGGGTGGCTGCTCGGCCTCGTGGCCGCCCGCGCGGTGCCGCCGGCCGACGTCGTCGACCTCGCGACGCAGCTCGTCCTCGGACGGGGGCACGACCGGCGGACCGAGCAGCTCGTGGTCGCGCTGTGCGACCGCGTGGTCGATGCGCAGGTGCCGATGCTCTCGCTGCACGGGCGGCCGCTGGTCGCGCGCCGTGACCTGGCCGCGGAGACGGCGGCGGTGTTCACGCGCCGCAAGACGCGCGAGCGCCGCCGCCCCGTGCGGCTCGACGCGTCGTGCACCGTACTCGCCCTCGGCCACTCGAGCCGCGCCACCCAGCTCGACGCGGGGCCCCACGGCCTGCGCACGCTCGTGGTGCGCTCACCCGAGGAGACGTGGCGCCACGGGCTCAACCCCGGGCTCGACGAGGCGGAGGCCCGTGTCCTGCTCACCGCCTCGCCCGAGCGTCGTGCGATCACGGACTACGCGCAGCGCAGGAACCTGCTGCACAGCACCGTGAGCGCGTACGTCCAGCCCGACGAGACCGTCGCCGGCTTCGGCGAGGGCGGCAGCGAGTCCATGACGATCTTCTTCCGCCGCACGGGCGACCCCCGGCTGCGGGTGCGCAAGGTCCTCAGCGAGGCGCTCACGACCGCGCGGTGGGACCCCGACGGCGAGGGACCCATGCTGCCGCCCTTCACGAAGGCGAAGCGGCAGGCGGAGTACCTGGGCGCGCTGCCGCCCGGTCTGCGCGACCACTTCCCGCAGGTCGACCACCTGACCGAGCGCACACTGCGCGCCGTCGGGCACGGCGCGCGGGACGAGGCTCTGCGCGAGGTCATCTACGAGATGACCTACGTGCCGGGCGTCGAGGTCGGGCAGTTCGTGCGCGACCACGCGCCGTCGCACCGGGTCGTCGCCCGGCTGTACGAGGTCATCCTGCGGTTCCTGCACGCGCACGTGCACACCCAGCGGCGCGGCGCCGGCCCGGGCGGCACGCTGGACGAGCAGTACCTGCGCAAGATCGAGGACCGGCTCCTGCTGTCCCGCGCGACCGCGCCGCGCACGTTCGACGCACGGCTGCTGGACTCCGACACCCTCACGGTCAACGGGGTGCGCTACCGCAACGTGCGACCCCTGCTCGCCGCGTTCCGCGGCGACCCGGCGTTGCAGCGCGTCCTCGAGCCGCCGACGCACGCGCTCGTCGTGGGCGACACCAACACCGAGAACATCAAGATGGACGACCTCGGGCCGCTCCTGCACGCGGACGCGCTGGTCAGGGCGCGCGGCGACGAGGCGGAGATCGCCCGCGCGCTGCGTGCCGTCACGGCACGCAGCATCGGGCTGCGGTTCCTCGACCCGCGCGCGATCGGGTACCGCAGCGCGGGCGCCGACACGCGTGACGACCCGATGTACGACAACAAGCCGTGGCACAACTCGGTGGGGCACTACGACGAGATGCACAACGAGCTCTTCGACCTCGAGGTGCGCTCGGGCGCCGACGGGACGGCGCGCGTCGACGTGACGTTCCACCGCGACAACCCCTACGCGGTGTCCTACGGCGTGCGGGACGTGACGGAACGTGGTCTGCCCGTCGACCCCGCCCACCCGCGCGGCGTGGAGGACCACTTCGCCAGGGTCATGCGCGCGGTCTACGACCTCGACTCCCCCGGGTCTGCGCACCTGCGCGACGACCCGCACTGGCTGCTGCGGTTCGTGTTCACCATGGGGACGCACTTCACGGCGATGCCCCCGTTCCACTTCACGTCCGAGGTCGAGGGCACGCTCGTCGACACTCCCGAGGTGCAGCGACGCCCGGTCGCGATCTACTGCGAGGGGGTCAAGTGGCTGAACTGGGCGCTGCAGATGTGGGAGGGCACGCGGACGTCGTTCCTGGGGCTGCCGGTCGACCCGGCGTCGACCCGGGCCGGCGCCGCCGCCGGCGCGGGGGCGGTCCGGTGACCGCGCGGCGCACCCCGGTGCGCGGCCTGGCCGACCTGAACCCGCTGACCCGCGTGGTCGCGACGCCGTGGAGCAGGATCGTCCGCGGCGTCGGCCTGGGGCAGCACCCGTCCGGGTTCGACCCGTGCGAGGCGGACCGCATCCGGTGGTCGTTCGCCCGGCTCCGCGACCGCGTCGACGACGCGCACCCGTACACGCGCTTCGCGGCGGAGCTCGCCGGCACGGCCCTCGACGTCACGCAGGGCGACCCGCTGCGCGCGGGGTACGTCGCGGGGCGGGTCGACGCGGTCGCCGCGACCGCCCGCGGTCTGACGACCCCCTACGAGCGGGTCACGGCGACCTCGATCCTGCTGACGGCCGTGGCCACGCTGGGCCTGACCGCCGACCCGCACGTCGCCGCGCGCGTGGGTCCGCTGGTGCGGGAGACGCTCGCGGCGGTGGACGAGATCCGGCCGGACCAGATCGCCGACGAGAACCAGGGCCGGCACGGCGACTACGAGCGCGTCGCCGCGTGGACGGCGCTCCTGCTCGCGCTGGCCCACTTCGAGCCGCACGAGCTGCCGGTGGTGCCCGACGACGCGCAGGTCGCGGCGGCGCTCGCGTCGATCGGCCGGGTGCCGTCGCCGTTCTTCCGCGGGCGGGGCGGCTCGACGCTGCTGTCGGCGGTCGCGGTGCTGGGCGGGTCGGCCGCCGTCGAGGAGCACGCGCGCGCGACGCTGGCGTGGCTGGACCGGTCACACCCGGCGGCGCTGCAGCCCGCGTTCCCCAGCGCCATGTCGCCGGCGTTCGTCACGGCCTACCCGTTGCTGACGATGCTCAACGCGATCGCGGTGTCCGGCCACCTGGAGCTGCTCGACGTGGGACGTGACCGGCTCGCGCAGGCGACCGACCTCATGGCGGCCATGGCGCCGGTCGAGCGGACCCACATGGCGCTGTACCACGTGGTCGCGCTCGACAACCTGGGGCGGCTCGACGACCGGCTCCCCGACCTCGACGGGTTCGTCGAGGACGTCGTGGGGCGGTGGCGGTCGATCGACCCGGGTCGCGACTACTTCCTGTACGGCATCTCGTACGCGTACCTCGCGCAGCTCGCCTACGTCACGGGCCGTTCCGACCTCGTGACGGACACGATGGTCGAGCGCATGGTGACGCCGTTCGCACGGCTCGGGGCGACGCCCGCGGGCCGGGCGAACCGACCGTACCCGTTCGCCTACGTGCTCAACGTGCTGGGCGAGCTGGGGCTCGCGGAGCGGCTCTACGAGCCGCGGCCGGCCTACGGGGGCGCCTCGGCGTTCGAGCACGTGGTGGACCACCTGTCTCCCGGGGGCCGAGCCGAGGGCGCGCGGCTGTACATGCTGGACCACGCGCTGGTCTCGTGGGCGCTGCGCCAGCGACCGGCCGGGTCCCCGGTGCCCGGCCGGATCGGGCGGCACCGCCTCGTGGGCGTGCACGGCGAGCCGGTGCTAGGTTCGACGTGAAGATCGAGATATCCCGAACCATCGCGATGACAGGGAGGGCGGCTGCCCCATGCCGGTGCACGTCAACGACGACGAGGCCGTCGATGTCCAGGTGCTCGAGGCGTTCAAGGCGCTGAGCAACCCCGTCCGGCTGCGCATCCTCCACTGGCTGCGCGACCCGCGCGCGCACTTCCCGCAGGAGCGCGCGATCGCCGACCCCGACGAGGTCGGCGTGTGCGTGAGCCACATCACCGAGAAGGCCGGTCTCGCGCAGTCCACCGTGTCGGCCTACATGAGCACGCTCGAGCACGCCGGTCTCGTGGTCTCGACGCGCGTCGGCAAGTGGACGCACTACCGCCGCGACGAGGACCGGATCGCCCGGCTCGTCGACGTGCTCGGCCGCGAGCTGTAGCCACCCGCCCGGGACGCGCGGATCCGCGTCCGCGCTCGCACGACGAAGGCCCCGCAGCTGCGTGACGCAGGTGCGGGGCCTTCGGACCGAGCCGCCTAAGGGAATCGAACCCTTGACCTTCTCATTACGAGTGAGACGCTCTGCCGACTGAGCTAAGGCGGCATCGTCGTCCACCACGGCGTGACCGTGGTCGATCGGCGAGCGCGCCCACTGTACCTGCCCGGCGGCCGACCTCCAAAGTCAGCAGCGGGTGCCGTCGGCAGGCGGCTCACCGGTGAGCAGGAAGGTGTCGACCGCGTCCTTGACGCAGCGGTTCGAGCGACCGTACGCGGTGTGCCCCTCGCCCTCGAACGTGAGCAGCACGCCCGACGACAGCTGCCCCGCGAGCTGCTCGGCCCACGCGTACGGCGTCGCCGGGTCGTTGGTCGTGCCGACGACGACGATCGGCGCGGCGCCCGGCGCGGCGTACGACTCGAGCGCGGGCACGGCCGGCACGGGCCACTGCGCGCACGACGCGCCGCCGTAGGAGAAGAACTCCCCCACGGTGGGTGCGACCTGGGCGATCGCCTCGGCGTCGGCGCGCATCTGCGCGGGGTCGGCCGACGGGCGGTCGTCGAGGCACGTGATCGCCGAGAACGCCTCGTTCTGGTTCGACGAGTACGTGCCGTCGGGGTTGCGCCCGTAGTAGCTGTCGGCGAGCTGCAGCAGCGCCGTGCCGTCCCCGCGGTCGACGGCCGCGCCGATCGCCTGCGTGAGCACCGGCCAGCTGGCCTGCGAGTAGAGCGCGGCCGCGACGCCGCTGAACGCCAGCGAGACCGTCAGCTCGCGCCCGCCGGCCGTCGGCAGCGGGTTGGCCCGCACGCGGTCGAACAGGGTCGAGATCGCCGCGAGCCCCGCGTCGACGTCACCGTCGAGCGGGCACTGCGCACCGGTCTGGCAGTCCGCGACGTACGCGCGCAGCGCGTTCTCGAACCCCGCCGCCTGCCCCGCCGCCACCTGGCCCGAGTCGAGCGTCGGGTCCAGCGCGCCGTCGAGCACGAGCCGCCCCGCGCGCTCGGGGAACAGCGCCGCGTACGTCGCCCCCAGCTCGGTGCCGTACGAGAAGCCCAGGTAGGTCAGCGCCTCGTCGCCGAGCGCCGCGCGCAGCACGTCCATGTCGCGGGCCGCGCTCTGCGTGTCGACGTGCCCCAGCAGGTCGCCCGTGCGCTCGAGGCACGCGCGTCCGAGCTCGCCGTTGCGCGCGGCGGCCTCCGCGATCCCCGCGTCGGTCGAGAAGTCCGGGACCCACGCGGTGAGCGCGTCGAGCTGCGCCGGGTCGACGCACGTCACGGGTGCCGAGTGCTGCACGCCCCGCGGGTCGAACGCGACGAGGTCGTAGGCCGCGAGCACGTCACGCGACACGACCTGCCGGAAGAAGCTCATGGAGTCGATGGCCGACCGTCCCGGGCCCCCCGGGTTGACCAGCAACGAGCCGACGGGCGAGCCACCGCTCGCGGGGACCCGCCGCAGCGCGATCTCGATCGTGTCGCCGTCGGGGTCCGACCAGTCGAGCGGCACCGTCGCGTCGGCGCACTGCTCCTCGCCGCACGTCGTCCACTCCAGGACCTGGTCGTAGAACCGCGCGAGCGCGGGGTCGGTGGTCCCCGACGACGCGGCGGACGTGGGTGCCGTCGCCTGGTGCCGGGGCGCGAGGCACCCCGTGAGCGTGAGGACCGCCAGGACCAGGAGCGCGCACCGGCGCAGGGCAGGACGCGTCGGCATGCCCCTACGGTAGTGCGCCCGCCTGCGCGCCGGACGGCGGTGCGGTGACGCGCGCGTCACCCCTGGGGTCGCAGCGCGATCGCCATCGCCTCGACCGCGAGCAGCGGGGCGACGTTCCCCGCGAGGCGCGTGCGCGCGACGCCGACGGCGTCCATGCGGCGCAGGGTCTGCTCGGGCGTCGAGCCGGCCGCGAGGGCGCGCACGGCGTCCTCCTGCTCGACGTTGACCAGCTCGACCTCGGCACCGAGCTGCACCACGAGCACGTCGCGGTACAGCGACAGCAGGTCGACCATCGCGCGGTCCAGCACGTCGCGCTGCGCGCGCGTGGCGCGGCGCTTCTGCTCCTCCTCGAGCTGACGCACCTGCGCGCGCAGCGCCGGGGGCAGCGTCTGCGCGCCCTCCGCGCCCAGGCCGCGCAGCAGCTCGGCGCGCTCGGCCGCGTCGCGTTCCTCGGTCGCGGCCTTGGCGTCGGCCTGCGCGGTCTCGACGAGCTCGCCGGCGGCGAGCAC
>JAEYNO010000357.1 GCA_023412515.1 Actinomycetes bacterium | reverse complement strand
GCGCAGGCCCGGGCAGCCGCGCGCGGCAGAGGCCGGCCGACCACACCCCAGGAGCGCCGCGCCGCGAAGCGCGCCCGCATCGCCGCGATGCCGCTGCACCGGCGTCGCCGCCGGCGGCTGCTGCGCTGGAGCTGGCTGCCGGCGCTCCTGCTGCTCGCGTTCGCGCTGAACGTGTCGCGTATGGCGCCGGGCTACGCCGCGGCACGCGAGATCTACGACCACGGCGACGAGTGGCGCGCGCTCGATGCCTTCGAGCAGGTGAAGGACCGCACGATCGTCGAGCGGTGGAAGGCCGCGTTCAACGCGGGCACCGCGGCCTACCGCGCAGGCTCGTACACGCGCGCCGTCAGGTACCTCGACGAGGCGCTCGCCGGCGTCCCCGACAAGCACCGGTGCGACGTGCAGACCAACCGCGCGCTCGCGCTGCAGGCGTCCGAGGCCGCGGCGGTCGAGAGCGCGCAGCAGCAGCTCGCGTACGCCGAGGCGCTCGCCGACGCGCTCGCGGCGCAGGCCGCGGGCGAGCCGTACGACCCCGAGGACCTCGAGCCGCGGTACGGCGACGAGCCGCCCGTGCTGGCCGACGAGATGTCGTACGCGTCGTTCCTCCTGCGCATCGCCGCCGACGACGCGGCCCTCGCGGCCGAGGCGCTCGGCGACCCGGCGTGCGCGCCGCCGCCGTCGCAGGGCGGCGGGGGCGAGGACGAGCAGGAGGACCAGGGCGGCGGTGGCGGCGGTCAGGACGAGCAGGGCGGCGGCGCCGACGAGCAGGGCGGCCAGGACGGTGCCGACGGGTCGTCGTCGCCGCAGGCGGCGGCCGAGCAGCGCATGCAGGACCTGCTGGACCTCGCAGCCGGCGTCGAGCAGCTCGCTCGCGCGGCCGAGGACGGCACGGTCGACGACGTGCCGGCGCCCGGCTCCGGCCCGGGCGACCAGGGCGCGCCCGACCCCGCGCAGGCGGAGGCCGAGCGGCAGCAGCAGCTCGCGGAGCGCAACGGCCAGGCCGGCGGTGGCGGTGGCGGTGACGGCAGCGACGACGGCGAGGGCGAGAGCGGGTCGGGCGGCCGCGGCGGCGGCGACCTGCCCGGCACCGGGGGCGCCGGGCGCGGTGGCCGCAACTGGTGATCTGACGGTGGCCGGTTCGTCCGGGCGTACGCGCCGCTGGCGGGCACGCCCGGGCGCTGTCCGATCCCTTCCGCCGTGGCCGACCCGCTGCTAGCGTCCGGACGAGCCGCGGGCACCGTCGCCCACGGCTGCGACGTCGGAAGCCAGGGGGCCACCGCATGTTCCAGCACGTCCGTCGATCAGTCCTGCCCGTCGTCGTCGCCGCAGTCGCGGTGACCTCGCTCGGGCTGTCCGCCGCCCAGGCCGTCCCGGACCGGGCCGCGCCCGACGACCGGGAGGACGCCCGGCTCGCCGCGCAGGAGCTGCGCGCGACGGGCGGCCAGAACGCGTTCAACGAGCTGCTGGCCGGCACGCTCGCGTCGCACCCCGACGACCTCGTCGACTTCTCGTGGGACGGCGCGCGCGGGCACGTCGTCGTCGCGCAGGGCGCGGACGCGCTCGCCCGCGAGCTGGCCTCGGCCGGCGTCGACGTCACCACCGCACCCGTCGGTGCCGTGCCGTACGCCGGCCGCGCGGACGTCGAGCTCGCCGCCATCGAGAGCCTGCGCGCCGCGGGCGCCACCTCCCTCGCGGCGCGCTACGACGCCGAGAGCCAGACGGTGCAGGTCACGGCCTGGACGGACGACGCCGCGGCGACAGCCGCCCGGGTCGACGCGCTGCTCGCCGCACCGACCGCGCGCGCGACCACCGGCCCGCGCGTGGACGTGACCTACGAGCCCGCGGCCGACGTGCCGCAGGAGAACGCCACGCAGGGTGGCGAGGTCTACGGCGGGTGCACGGGCGGCTTCATGGCGACGCGCGGCTCCGCGTACGGCATCACGACGTCGGCGCACTGCGCCACGAAGCCGGCGAAGTACGACGGCGACACCACGGGCAGCACCTACGTCGCGTCGAACAACCGCGACGTGCGCTTCACCGCGCTGAGCGGGGACACGCCCCAGAACAAGTTCCGGATCGGCGCGTCGGAGCTGCGGACCATCACCGCCACCGGGATCGTCAGCGCCGGCTCGCTGCTGTTCAAGTACGGCAAGACCACCGGGTACGGCTCGTCGAAGGTCGAGTCCTACAAGGGCTGCGTGACGTTCTCGTCCGGCAACGTCTGGTGCAACCTCTACTACACGGAGAAGAGGGTGACCGAGGGCGGGGACTCGGGCGGCCCGTGGTTCGTGGCGGGCACCGGCTACGGCTTCACCACCGGCGGCAACTCGGGCGGCTCGTACGTCACGCCCGTCGCCTACGTGGGCTCGATCTCCGGCACCGTGAAGGTGAAGACGAGCTGATGACCGGCGGACGCGCTCGCGGCGGGCTCCTCGCGGCCGTCGCCGTGGTGGTGCTCGTCGCGAGCGCGTGCACGGGCGGGAGCGACGGCGCGCCGGGCGACGTGCCGGCCAACCCCGCGGCGACCGCCGACCAGCCCGACGCGGGGCGGGCGGTGCTCGAGCGCGCGGTCCTGGACGCCCTGGCGGACGACCCGCACCCCAAGGACGTCCGCTGGGAGCCGGACCGTGAGCGCGTCGTGGTGACGGTCCGGACGTCGGGCGCGACGCTCGACCCCGAGGTGCTCAGCGACCTGCGGGAGCGGGCCGAGGGGGTCACCGACGGCGTCGAGGTCGTCGTCGAGACGACGGACGAGGACGTCCCGACGGAGGACTGACGGGCGCCCCGGGCGGTGCTCCGCACCGCGGAGCACCCCCGACGGGCCCGACCCGCGGGCGGAGGCCCCGCGGGTGCGAGGATCGAGCACGTGCGCGTGACCGAGCCCCCCGCCTTCGACGTCGTCCCCGACGTGCGCCTGGTCGCCGTCGACATGGACGGCTCGCTGCTCGACGACGCCAAGCGCGTCGACCCGTCGTTCTGGCCGCTGCTCGACGCGCTCGTGGCGCGCGGCGTCGCGGTGTGCCCCGCGAGCGGGCGGCAGTACGCGACGCTGCGCCGCCAGCTCGGGCGCGACGACCTGGTGTACGTCGCGGAGAACGGTGCGCTCGTGGTGCGCGCCGGCGAGGTGCTCGCGGTCGACGGCCTGGACCCGGCGACCGCGCGGGACGTCGTGCGGACGGTGCGGTCGCACGCCGCGGGCGGCGCCGACGTGGGCGTCGTGCTGTGCGGGCGCGCGTCGGCGTACGTCGAGCGCACCGACGCCGCGTTCCTCGCGCAGTGCGAGCCGTACTACGCGCTGCTCGAGCACGTGCCGGACCTCACGGCGGTCGAGGACACCGTGCTCAAGGTCGCGGTCTTCGACTTCGGCGCCGCGGAGACGGGCGTGGCGCCGGCCCTCGCGGCCTTCGCGGACGCGGCGCGCGTGCTGGTCAGCGGGAGGCACTGGGTGGACGTCATGAGCCCGACGGCCGACAAGGGGCACGCGCTGCGCGACGTGCAGGCCGCGCTCGGGGTCACGCCCGCGCAGACGGTCGCGTTCGGCGACTACCTCAACGACCTGGGCATGCTCGACGCGGCGCACTGGTCGTTCGCGATGGACAACGCGCACCCCGACGTCCGGGCGCACGCCCGGTACGTCGCGCCGTCCAACGCGGACAACGGCGTGGTCCGCACGCTGCGCGCGCTGCTGCGACTGCCCTGACGGGCGTGCCACGGGGCGCGCCGGACGTCCGACGGGGTGCGACGCAGGCCCGCGCGGGGTGGGATGGACGCATGAAGACACGCAACCTCGCCGGAGTCCCCGTCAGCGCCGTCGGCCTGGGCGGCATGCCCATGAGCATCGAGGGCCGCCCCGACCGGGAGCGCTCGGTCGCCACGATCCACGCCGCGCTCGACGCGGGCGTCACGCTCATCGACACCGCGGACGCGTACCACCTGCACGCCGACGAGGTCGGCCACAACGAGGAGCTGATCGCCGAGGCGTTGCGCTCGTGGGGCGGCGACACGTCGGGCGTCGTGGTCGCGACCAAGGGCGGGCACCTGCGCCCGGGCGACGGCTCGTGGACGCTCGACGGCTCGCCCGAGCACCTGCGCGCCGCGGCGCAGGCGTCGGCCCGCCGCCTGGGCGTCGAGCAGATCGGGCTGTACCAGTTCCACCGCCCCGACCCGCAGGTGCCGTACGCCGAGTCGGTCGGCGCGATCGTCGAGCTGCTCGACGAGGGGCTGATCCGCATGGCCGGCATCTCGAACGCCGACCCCGACCAGATCCGCCTCGCGCAGGAGCTGCTGGGCGGCCGGCTCGCGTCGGTGCAGAACCAGTACTCGCCGTCGTTCCGCTCGTCGCAGCCCGAGCTCGAGCTGTGCGCCGAGCTGGGCGTCGCGTTCCTGCCGTGGAGCCCGCTGGGCGGCATCCGCAGCGCGCGCGACCTGGGCACCCGGTACGCCGCGTTCCAGGAGGTCGCCGACGCGCACGGCGTGAGCCCGCAGCAGGTGACGCTCGCGTGGGAGCTCGCGCAGGCCGACGTCGTCATCCCGATCCCGGGCGCGTCGCGGCCCGCGTCGGTCCAGGACTCGGTGCGTGCCGCGGACCTCGAGCTCACGGCCGACGAGGTCGCCGCGCTGGACGCCGCGGTCGCCTGACGCCGCGCGACGCCCCCGTGCCCGCGGGTGCCGGGGGC
>JAEYNO010000286.1 GCA_023412515.1 Actinomycetes bacterium | reverse complement strand
CGACGACCCGCAGCAGCACGCACACACCCGCGACGGCGGACGACACGAGGAGCACGCCGAGGCTCGCGTGCTGGTGGACGACGACTCCCCCGGCGGTCGCGGCGACCCACGCGGGTGCGGCGACGAGCGCGAGGCCGACGAGCGCGCGGACGGCGAGCCCCGCGCGGTGGCCGGAGGGGTGGGCGGCCCGGCGCGCGGGGCGGACCTGCGCGGGCCGGGCCGGCGGGGCGTCGGGATGGTCGGACGTCATGGCGCCCAGGCTACGGCCGAATCCCTCAGCATGCTGAGCATTGACGACGCGGTGGACGCCGCGCGCGTCACGCCCCGTGCGCAGGCACGGCGGCGGGCGCCGAGTCGCGCACCACCAGGCGCGTCGGCAGCAGCAGCGAGCTCGGCTCGTCGCCCGCCACGACCGCGAGCAGCAGGCGCGCCATCTCGTACCCGAGCGCGCGGATCGGCTGCTGGACGGTGGTGAGCGCGGGCTGGGCCAGCTGCGCGATCGGGAGGTCGTCGTAGCCGACGACGGCCACGTCCTGCGGGACCCGGCGGCCGGCGCGCCGGAGCACCTGGACGGCGCCGACCGCCATGTTGTCGGACGCGACCGCGACCGCGTCGAGGTCCGGGGCCCGCTCGAGGAGCCGTTCCATGGCGCGCGCGCCGCCGTCGCGCGTGAAGTCGGCGTGCTCGACGAGCGTCGGGTCGAGGCGCGCGGCCGACAGCGCGTCGGCCACGCCGTCCTGGCGCGCGACGGCCGCGTGCGAGTCGGTGGGCCCCGCTATCGACGCGACCCGCCGCCGCCCCAGGCCCACGAGGTGCTCGGCGGCGCTCCGGCCGCCCCCGCGGTTGTCGACGTCGACGTACCACGCGGGCTGCCCGTGCAACGGACGCCCCCCGTACACGGCCGGCAGCCCGGACTCCTCGACCATGCGCTGCAGCGGGTCGTCGCCGCGCAGCGCCATGACCATGACGCCGTCCGCGCGCGGGCGTCGCAGCATGCGACGCACGCGGTCGTGGCCGCGCTCGGAGTGGCACAGCAGCAGCTTGAGGTCGAGGTCGGTGTTCTCGAGCGCGGACGTCACCCCGACGATGACCTGGCCGAAGAACGGGTCCCCGAACAACTCGGCGTTGTCGTGCGACGCGGCGAGGACGACGGCGCCGACGCGCTGCCGCGCGAGCGCCTGGGCCGTCACGTTGGGCACGTACCCCAGGTCGCGCACGGCCCGCTCGACGGCACGCCGCGTGGCGGGGCTGACGTGGTTCGCGTTGTTGATGACGCGGGACGCCGCCGACCGCGAGACGCCGGCCCGCTCGGCCACCTCGTCGAGGGTCGGAGCCCGTCCGGTCCGCCCTGTCATCGGTGCCCCCTCGCGGCGTGGTGGTCGGCGCGAGGCTACCACCGGACGCGTCGCGCACCGGTCACGACGGGCAGCGCTCCCTGTCTCGGCCCGCACCGGCACCACCGCCCGTCAGGGTGATGAGCAGCGCGACGACCTTGACACGCCGACAGCCGGCGTCGGACCATCGGGACCGGACTGGAAGCGCGTCCAGTCCGGTCGGCTCGGCGCTCGCACCGCTGCGACGCCGCCGCCGGCCCGCGACGACGGGGTCCCGGTGCCGCCCGGCACCGCACGCCCCGCTCGCCACGAGCGCGAAGCACCACCCCCGACCACCCTCTGACCCACCGCCCGGCGACCCGGTCGCCCCGTCCGCCGGAGCGTGGAAGCGCTTCCAGTCCGCAGTTCGTAGTTCGCCCGCCCGACCAGCCCGCGCGCCGCCCGCCGGAGCGCACGTCCCCCCGGAGACACCGTGGTTCCCTCTCACGCCCCGCGCCGACGGCGGCGCACCCGATGGCTCGCCGGCGCCACGTCGGCGGCCCTGCTCCTGCTGCCCGCGCTCGCGTCGACCGCGACCGGCGCCCCCGTCTCCGGCGTGCACGACTTCGCCGACGGCGACGCGCAGGGCTGGATCTCGTACGCGAACGCCGGGTCGGTGACCTCCGGCGTCACGGACGGCGAGCTGTGCGCGACCGCCGAGGGCGGCGTCAACCCGTGGGACAGCGCGCTCCAGCACGACGACGTGACGTACGACCGCGGCACCACGTACACGGTCTCGTTCGACGCGCACGCGTCGGCGCCCGTCACGGTCCCGATGCAGGGCGGCCTCGGGTACCCCGCGGCGTTCGGCCACCAGGTCGTGCTCGACGGCACGGACACGCCGCAGCGCGTCGAGTTCACGTTCACGCCCGCCGACTGGCCCACGCGGCCCGGCACCCCGGACTCGCCGGTCGCCGACGACTGGAGCACGGGCACGGGTCAGATCTCGTTCCAGCTGGGCGGCCAGGCGGCGCCCTACACGTTCTGCGTCGACAACTTCTCGATGACGTCCGGCACGCGCATCGTCCACTCGTTCGCGGGCGGCGACACCGGCGACTTCGACCTCTACGACGCCCCCGGCGCGGGGGCGGGCACGGCCCGCGCGAGCGACGACGGCCAGGGCGCGTGCATCGACCTGCGGGGCGGCTACGCGGCGGCGTACGAGGCGGGCCTCGAGCGCAAGTACGTCGAGGTCACCGAGGGCCGCAACTACGTCCTCGAGCTGACGGCGTACGTGCCCGGCGCGGGCGACGCGACGACCGACGTCAACGTGCTCGTCGGCCAGTACGGCGACCCGTGGCACCGCGTGCTCGACGCGAGCGCGTCGCTCACGTCCGAGCCGCGCACCTTCACGTTCCCGTTCACCGCGAACGCGTCCTTCAGCGCCGACCCCGCCGCGGCGTTCGGTCGGATCCAGGTCGAGCTCGGCCGCCGCGCGACGCCGTACACCTTCTGCGTCAACGACGTGTCGTTCGTCGAGACCACCGACGCGCCGCCCGCCTACGAGCCCGAGACCGGGCCCCGCGTGCGCGTCAACCAGGTCGGCTACCTGCCCGCGGGCCCCAAGCGCGCGACGCTCGTGACCGAGGCGACCGACCCCGTCGCGTGGCGGCTGACCTCCGGGTCGACGGTCGTGGCGTCCGGCACGTCGACGCCCCGCGGCGTCGACCCGACCGCCGGCGTCAACGTGCACGAGATCGAGTTCGACGACGTCACGACGCCGGGCACCTACACGCTCACGGCCGACGACGACACGAGCCACCCGTTCACGATCGACGCGGACCTCTACCAGGACCTGCGGCACGACGCGCTGAACTACTTCTACCCGGCCCGCAGCGGGATCGCGATCGACGGGTCGATCATGGGTGACGAGGCGTACTCCCGCGAGGCCGGCCACGTCGGCCGCCCGGGTGACGCGACGCCCAACCAGGGCGACTACGCGGTCCCGTGCATCACGCCCGAGGAGGCGCAGGGCCTCTACGGCGACTGGACGTGCGACTACACGCTCGACGTGGTCGGCGGCTGGTACGACGCCGGCGACCACGGCAAGTACGTCGTCAACGGCGGCATCGCCGTCGCGCAGGTGCTCAGCACGTACGAGCGCGCGCTGACCTCGCCCACGGGTGACGCCGCGCCGCTCGGCGACGGCAGCCTCGACATCCCGCGCGACGAGCAGACCAACGGCGTCCCGGACCCGCTGGACGAGGCCCGCTGGGAGCTCGAGTGGATGATGCGCATGCAGGTGCCGGCCGGGCAGCCGCTCGCCGGCATGGTCCACCACAAGGTCCACGACGTGGACTGGACGGGCCTGCCGCTGCTGCCCGCCGACGACCCGCAGCCCCGCCGGCTGCACCGCCCGTCCACCGCGGCGACGCTCAACTTCGCGGCCGTCGCGGCGCAGGGCGCACGCCTGTGGGAGCAGTACGACCCCGAGTTCGCCGCCGACCTGCTCGCCGCGGGCCGCGTGGCCTACGACGCCGCCGTCGCGCACCCCGACCTGCTGCAGCCGGCACCCAACGCCGACCCCAGCCCGGGCGGCGGGCCGTACGACGACGACGAGGTCCAGGACGAGTTCTACTGGGCCGCCGCCGAGCTCTACCTGACCACGGGTGAGCAGGCCTACCAGGACGCGGTGCTCGCGAACGAGTACCACACGGCCGACCTGTTCACGAAGGGCGGCTTCTTCTGGGGCGACGTCGCGGCGCTGGGCCGCATGGACCTCGCCACGGTCGAGTCCGCGATCCCCGGCCGCACCGCGATCCGGCAGTCGGTCGTCGACGGCGCCGAGCTGTACCTGTCGCGGCAGGCCGCCGAGCCGTTCGGCACGGCCTACTCGGGCAACGCCGACGGCGTGTACGAGTGGGGCTCGAACTCCGCGGTCCTCAACAACCAGGTCGTGCTCGGCACGGCGTTCGACCTCACGAGCGACCAGCGGTTCGCCGACGCGGTGGTCGAGTCCATGGACTACCTCATGGGCCGCAACGCGCTCAACCAGTCGTACGTCACGGGCTACGGCACGGTGTTCTCGAAGAACCAGCACAGCCGGTGGTTCTCGCACTCCCTGACGGAGTCGCTGCCCAACCCGCCCCGCGGGTCGGTGGCCGGCGGCCCCAACTCGGACTTCGGCACGTGGGACCCGATCATCCAGGGCCTGTACGACCCGGAGCACATGTGCGCGCCGCAGCTCTGCTACGTCGACAACATCCAGTCCTGGTCGACCAACGAGATCACGGTCAACTGGAACTCGGCGCTGTCGTGGGTCGCGTCGTTCGTCGCCGACCAGCAGGCCGGCGACCGCTCCGACGCCGGGGCCGTCGCCTGGGTCACGACCGACCCGGCCGACACCACGGCCGTCGACGGCACCGACGCGACGTTCACCGTCGCGGTCACGGGGTCGCCGGCGCCGACGGTGACGTGGCAGCAGCTCGTGGACGGCACGTGGACCGACGTCGCCGCCGCGAGCGGTGACGCGCGCACCGTGAGCACCGCGCGCGCCGCGGCGCTCGCGGACGGCACCACGCTCACGGTGCCGGCCCGCCTCGCCGACTCGGGCGCGCAGTTCCGCGCCTACGCGGTCAACGACTTCGGCGGCGCGTACTCGGCGTCGGCCACGCTCACCGTCACCGCCGCGGGCGGGACGGACGGCGGCGGCTCGACCGGTGGGGGGTCCACCGGC
>JAEYNO010000220.1 GCA_023412515.1 Actinomycetes bacterium | reverse complement strand
CGGCCCCGACGCTGCGCGGGACGTCCCCGCGGCGCCCCGGGAGCCTGCCGTCGTGCCCTCCGACGACGACCTGGCCGAGCTCGAGCACACGCGCGTGCGGCACCCGGAGTCGCTGCGGCGCCGCACGGGCACGCTCGCGCTGAGCTTCGACACCGGTGAGCGGGTGCGGGTGGTGGGGCGCGGGCTCGTGGGCCGCGGCCCGCGCGCCGAGGACGGCGAGGACATCCTGCACGTGGTCGCGCTGCAGGACGTCGCGCGGTCGTTGTCGCGCGTGCACGCCGAGTTCGGTCCGCACGAGGACGCGGGCGACGGTGCGGCGCTGTGGGTGACGGACCGGGGCTCGACGAACGGCACCGTCGTGGTCGACCCCGACGGCGTGGCCCGCGTGCTGCCGGCGGGCACCCCGGCGGTGGTGCGTGCGGGGTGGACCGTCCGCCTCGGCGACCGCGAGGTGCGGGTCGAGGACGACTGACGCGGCGGGGACCCGTCCGCCCTGTGGCGTGCGCGCGGCGGGCGCGCCGTCAGGGCGTCGGGTCGGTGAGGGCGTCGTGCGTCGCGGGGCGGCGCGCGTGGCGCAGCCCGTCGACCGTGAGCACCACGAGCGCGACCCAGACGAGGCCGAAGCCCCACCAGCGGGCGGGCGGCATGCGCTCGCCCGCGACGAGCACGCCGATCGCGAGCTGGAGCACCGGGGCGAGGTACTGCAGCAGCCCCACGGTGGCCAGCGGCAGCCGCCGCGCCGCCGAGTTGAACAGCAGCAGGGGCACGGCCGTGAGCACGCCCGTGCCGACGAGGGCGAGGCCGTGCCAGTCGGGCGCGGCCGTGCCGAGCCCGGCGACGTGCAGGACGACGAGGTAGCCGACGGCCACGGGGGCGAGCACGGCGGTCTCGGCGGCGAGGCCGGGCAGGGCCGCGACGCGCGGGCCGACGCGGGACTTGATGAGGCCGTAGGTGCCGAAGCTGCCCGCGAGCACGAGCGCGATCCACGGCAGCCGGCCGTAGGCGACGGTGAGCACCACGACGGCGGCCGTGCCGCACGCGACGGCGGCCCACTGCACGGGCCGCAGCCGCTCGCCGAGCACAAGCACGGCGAGCGCGATGGTGACGAGCGGGTTGATAAAGTACCCGAGCGCGGCGTCGACGACGTGCCCGGTGGTCACGCCGTGCACGAACACGAGCCAGTTCACGGCGAGCAGCACGGCCGCGAGCGTGAGGCGCAGGACGAGCCCACGGTCGCGCAGGATCTCGACGAACGCCGCCCACGTGCCGGTGACGCGCAGCAGCACGAGGCACAGCAGCAACGACCACACGACGCGGTGGGCGATGATCTCGACCGGCCCGGACGGGGCGAGCAGCGGGAAGTACAGCGGCAGCGCGCCCCACAGCAGGTACGCGCCGACGCCGGCGGCGAGCCCGCCGCGGCGGCCGGGGGAGGGTGCGTCCACGTCGCGACTGTACGACGCCGCGCGACGGTCCGGCCGTTCTCAGCACGTCCGCATCGCGGGATGTCCGTATCGTGGAGTGGACGTCGAGGAAGGGTGCCCTCACGTCCTAGACTTGCGGGGCATCGCTCTCGCGCCGACGGCGAGGCGCACGGCCGCCGGGGCCCTCGAGGGCGCCCCGTCGTGCGAGGGCTCCCCACAGCGGAAGGCAACCTGGTCCCGTGAGCACCCCGACCCTGCGCGTCGCCATCGTCGGCGCCGGTCCGGCCGGCATCTACGCGGCGGACATCCTGTCCAAGACGGACCTCGACGTGAGCATCGACCTGTTCGAGCGCCTGCCCGCGCCGTTCGGGCTCGTGCGCTACGGCGTCGCGCCCGACCACCCGCGCATCAAGCAGATCATCGTCGCGCTCCACAAGGTGCTCGAGCGCGGCGACATCCGCCTCATCGCCAACGTCGACTACGGCACCGACCTCAAGCTCGACGACCTGCGCACGTACTACGACGCCGTGATCTTCTCGACCGGCTCGATCCGCGACGCCGCGCTGCCCATCCCCGGCATCGACCTCGAGGGCTCGTACGGCGCCGCCGACTTCGTGTCCTGGTACGACGGCCACCCTGACGTGCCGCGCACGTGGCCTCTCGAGGCGCAGCACGTCGCGGTCCTCGGCGCGGGCAACGTCGCGCTCGACGTCGCCCGCATCCTCGCCAAGCACGCCGACGACCTGCTCCCCACCGAGGTCCCGGCGAACGTCTACGAGATCCTCAAGACCAGCCCCGTCACGGACGTGCACGTGTTCGCGCGCCGCGGTCCCGCGCAGGCCAAGTTCTCGCCGCTCGAGCTGCGCGAGCTCGGCCACGTCCCGGACGTCGACACGATCGTCTACCCCGAGGACTTCGAGTTCGACGAGGGCTCGATGGCGGCGATCCACTCGAGCAACCAGACCAAGCAGGTCGTCAAGACCCTCACGGACTGGACGCTCAAGGAGCCCGAGGAGCTCACGGCCTCGCGGCGGATCCACCTGCACTTCCTGCACAAGCCCGTCGAGGTGCTGGGCGAGGACGGCAAGGTCGTCGGCCTGCGCACCGAGCGCACGGCGCTCAACGGCGACGGCAACGTCACCGGCACCGGTCAGCTCCACGACTGGCCCGTGCAGGCCGTCTACCGCGCGGTCGGCTACTTCGGCTCGCCGCTCGTCGACATCCCGTTCGACGACGTCGCCGGCGTCATCCCCAACCGCGAGGGTCGCGTGATCGACGTCGACGGCGAGCACCTGCCCGGCGTGTACGCGACCGGGTGGATCAAGCGTGGCCCCGTGGGCCTCATCGGCCACACGAAGTCCGACGCGTCCGAGACGATCCGTCACCTCGGCGAGGACGTCGCCGAGGCCGGCGAGGCGTTCTTCACCGCCACCGAGCGCGACCCGCAGGCCGTGCTCGACTTCCTCACGCAGCGGGGCGCCGAGCCCATCGACTGGTCCGGCTGGGAGCTGCTCGACGCGTACGAGAAGTCGCTCGGCGAGCCGCACGGGCGCGAGCGGGTCAAGCTCGTGCCGCGGGACCACATGGTGGCGATCTCGCTCGGCCGCGAGCTGCCGCAGGACTGACACACCCGCACGCACGAGGGCCCGGACGGCACGCCGTCCGGGCCCTCGTGCGTGCTCGTCCGGGTGGGCGGGAACGCCGTTCCCGCGGCCCGCGTTGTGACGGGTGCGGGCGGCGGAGGGTCGCCGGCCGCGGGGAGGACGAGACGGCGATGGGTCACCGGCACTACAACGGCCTGAAGACGGCGGCGCTGTTCGGCGCGCTGTGGGCGGTCCTGCTCGGCATCGGCTGGCTCGTGGGCGGGCCGCGCTACCTGTGGCTGTTCACGCTCGCGGGTCTGGCGATGACGGCGTACAGCTACTGGAACTCCGACAAGATCGCGATCCGCGCCATGCGCGCGCGGCCCGTGAGCGAGCTCGAGCAGCCCGCGATGTACCGGATCGTGCGCGAGCTCTCGACGGCGGCCCGGCAGCCGATGCCGCGGCTGTACGTGTCGCCCACGATGGCGCCGAACGCGTTCGCGACCGGGCGCAACCCGCAGAACGCGGCGGTCTGCTGCACCGACGGCATCCTCGCGATCCTCGACGAGCGCGAGCTGCGCGGCGTCCTGGGGCACGAGCTCATGCACGTGTACAACCGCGACATCCTCACGTCGTCGGTCGCCGCGGCGGTCGCGGGCGTCATCACGTCGCTCGCGCAGTTCGCGCTGTTCTTCGGCGGCGGCGACCGCCGCGACGGCGGTGGCAACCCGCTCGCGGGCCTGCTCATGGTGTTCCTGGCGCCGTTGGCGGCCACGACCGTGCAGCTCGCGATCTCCCGCACGCGCGAGTACGACGCCGACGAGGACGGTGCGCGCCTGACCGGCGACCCGCTGGCCCTCGCGTCCGCGCTGCGCAAGCTCGAGGCCGGCACGAACGCCCGCCCGCTGCCCCAGGACCGCGACCTGGTCGACGTGTCGCACCTCATGATCGCCAACCCGTTCCGCGGCGGCGGCCTCGGGCGGCTGTTCGCGACCCACCCCCCGATGGCCGACCGCATCGCGCGCCTCGAGGCGATGGCGGGCGGGGGCGTCACGCGCTACTGACGCGGCGGTGCCGGGCGCGACGAGGCCCGGCACGACGACGCCGGACGCGGTGCGCCGCGCCCGGCGTCGTCGGTGCGCCCGGTGCCGGGCGGGCGGTCAGCGGTAGTTCGTGTACCGGTGGCCGTTCGACGGGTGGTTACGGTGAGCGATGATGCGTGACGGGAAACGGCCCTTGACCTGCACGGATGCTAGCGATGCCGTCGCGGTGAGCGGTGGGTCTTGACGGGCATCTTGCGGACTGGCCGCGGACTGGCGACGCTCGACCGGTGGACTCACTCGCGTCAGCCACCGACGTGGCCCGGCTTCTCGGAGTCAGCCGCGCTTGGGTGATCGCCCACGCGGACTCGGGTGACCTACCCGCGTACCGCGTCGGGCGATACTGGCGCTTCGACCAGAACGAGGTCGCGGTGTGGCTCAGCGAGCAAGGGAACCCACCGACGAGAGGCCCGGACTCCCGCCGCATGGTGCTTCCCGTCGATCGGCACGAGGCCATGCCAGCGCCCGTCAGGCTCGATAGCGTCCACGACGGAGCCCGGGTGGCCGATGAGCTCGACGTGCCGTTCGAGCGTGTGCGCGACTGGGTGAACCTCGGCCTGCTGCCTGGCATCGTGGTGCCGGGTGGTGTCCGCGTGGACGCAGACGCACTCCAGCAGTGGCGTCAGATTCTCGCGGGGCACCCGACCCTGCCTGACCTCGAGCGTGGGCAGCTTCGCTCCACCGCGATCCGCACGTGGATCGAGGGCGCGATTCTGCAGCGTCGCTATGGCGAATGGGCGCGCACGCCAGGCTCAGCGAGACGCGGCGGCCAACGCATTCCGACCTGGGCCGAGGTGTTCCCGTCCGGGCGCGCCTAGTTGGTCAGGTCGCCAGGAAGCCGCGCATCGACGCATCGATGCTTGCCCTGCTCGTTCGCCGAGACTCGCCCCAGCGCTCAAGGCCGTTGCCTACCTTGCCGACGAACTCCGAGACGGGCGGGCTCACAACCTGTCATCCTGGACTCATCGGCCGGCGCGAGGAGGTGGCTCATGGCGTTCCCGCTTGAACTTGCGTCGGTGCTCACCGGTGCTACGCCCGCGCAGCTCCAGCTCTGGCGCACGACGGGGCTCGTGATCCCCGAGGTGCGGCCGAAGCGTCCACCGCTGTACTCGTTCCGCGACCTCGTGCTGATCCGCTCGGTGGTGTACCTGCGCGCGCGGCTGTCGAGCCAGAAGGTGCACAAGGCCTTCCGTGGCATCGAGGACGTCATGGACGGCGTGGTGCACCCGTCGGAGTACCGCTTCGGAACCGACGGACGCACGATCTACCTGGGGACGGAGAGTGGCGAGGCGATCGACATCCTGCGCCGCCGCGGGCAGGTCAGCCTCTTCACCTTCGACGACATGCTCGCCTCGTTCGACAACTTCAAGAACGAACCAGTCCCGGACTTCTACCGGCCGACGGAGCACCTCGAGGTGAAGCCTGGCCGGATGGGTGGCTGGCCCACGATCGAGGGCACCCGCGTGCCGTACGACGACGTTGCCCGACTCGTCGACGACGAGACGGTGTTCGCTGAGGACGTCGAGCTGTACTTCCCCTCGGTGTCTCCCGACGCCGCACGTGACGCTGTTGCCTTCGCCGAGCGGGTGGAGGCCGTCGGCGCGTGAGACGGGTCTACATCGACGAGAACCTGAGTCCTGCCCTCGTACCGCCACTCAGTGCGGTCTACCGCCGCGACATCCAGTTTCGATCCTGGGACCAGGAGGGGCAGCGCGGGGTACTCGACCTCGACCTCATCCCGCACCTGGGCGCGTGCGGGTTCGATCTCATCGTGACGAAGGACCGCGCGCAGGTCGACGCGAACCCAGACGAGCGCTCCGCACTCGTTGCGGCAGGGCTCTCCTGGGTCGGGATCCCCGAGGTGGCGGTGGGCGGAGCGCGTCTCATCGCCCAGCAGATCGCGATCGTCGCCCCTGCGATCGGCAAGATCATGAGCCGGTGGCCCCAGCGTCCCACCGCCTACCACCTCTCGCCGATCCACGACGAGTTCGCGGCTGTCGAACCCTTGTAGGCACGGCTGCTCGTCTGGCGCCGGCCCAGGGGCTCCGGGCTCCGGGCTCCACTGAGCGGAGATCCTCATTCCTTTCGCTGCCAGATGCCTCCGGTCCCTTCGACGAAAAGCTGTGCGACAGCAGACGGGGGGATCATGCCCGGCAGTGTCTTGTCGCTACCTCCAAGGACCAGCACGCCGCCTGGGGTGAGGGATGCCGCGATGCGGTGCGCAAGGCCGGCCTGCTCGTCGGGTGAGAGGTACCGCCAGACGTTTCGCACGATCGCGACGTCGCAACGGGCAGGGACAGCGGCCGGTTCACGGAGGTCGCGCACGCTGAAGTCGACCTTGCTCGCGATTCCTGCGTGCACCTTGGCGTACCCGGGGCTGTCTCGCTCAAGCCAAGGAGTCAGGTCGAGCCCCTGGATGTCGCCCGCCCCTTGGACGCCAACGTGGTAGCGGCCAGCGCGGGCGTGGGCCACAACGTCCCGGTCGACGTCAGCGGCCAGCACGCGGCCTGCAACCTGGATCATGTCGAGGAGGATCGCTGCCGAGTAGGCCTCCTCGCCCGTGCTGCATGCCCCTGACCAGATGACCACTGGCCGGTCCGCGCGGCGCAGGAGTATCCCCGCGAGGACGACCCAGGTCTTGGGCCGGCGGAACCACTGCGTGGTGTGGTTCGTCTCGAGGGCGGTGGCGGGGGGGATCATCCGGCGTGCCCACCTTCCACCTCGGGTACGACGGTGAGCCTGCCAGTGCGCACCTGGTCGCGCATCTGGTTGAGCATCTGCTGCGAGTCGGAGGCGCTCGACGGCGGCCCTGGCTTGCGGTGCTCGGCTGGGGGAACCAGCTGCAGCGTTTCGAGGTACTTCAGGTACGTCCCCAGCGAGACGTTGTCCTGCGCAGGCACCCTTGGTCGCGCCGTGCTGCCCGCGTCCTGCTGAGCCCACTTCACGATGACGTGCCAGGTGTCGATCCGGGCGGCAAGCACCCGCGCGGCGGCAACCGCGGCAGCGTCGCGAGCGGTCAGATGCGCGGCAGCGGAGATGGACCGCTCCAGAGCGTCAGCTACAGACTCCGCGGCACCCTCGGTCATTGTGGTCTCCGTTCTGGTCGGCGTCGTTGGCCCGTGCGCGCGGGGTTCCATCCGCCTGACGGATGCCCCCTAGGGACGTTCCTCGCGCGCGTGCGCGCGACCCTCCCTCAGCCCCGGGGAGGGAGGCCAGCTCCCCCCAACGGTCGGCCGGCCCCCGTGCTGGGTTGGCTTTTTCTGGGGCGAGGACGTGCCGACGGCGGCGTACCGCCGACACGTCCTCGCCGCTGCGCCCGAGTGCGTGGTGCTCGTCCGAAGCTCGCTCTCGGGCATGTGCGGCGCCCGGCCCCAACCGAACCAGGCGCCACGTTCAGGCCGCCTGGGCTGAGGCCTTGGCGGCGATCTCGCCGGGCGCGTTCAGTCGGAGTCCACCGGCTGCGAGCGCGAACCAGTCGACGCCGGCGTCGGTGCGCCGCTCGAGGTAGTAAGCGCCGTCGCGGCTCCAGTTGCCCGCAGCTGCGAAGTAGATGCTCATGTCGGGCGGTGCGGCCCCTCCGAGGGGCGCCTCGACCTCGACCTCGAACGCACGGAACAGTCGCCGGAGTGCGGAGTGGTATCGGTCGAGCTTGGCCCAGGCGGGGCGGGTAGCGCGCCACGCCGCGGTGGCGCGCTCGTCGGCGAGGTCGATGACGTCGTCGCTACGGGTGCGCATCGTGAAGCCGTACTCACGCGAAGCGGTCATGAGTGCGGCGGCGTGCTGGTCGAATTCCTCGCGCTGTCCGGCGATGATGTCGTCGAGCATGGGGAGACACGCGGCCTGCACCTCGCGCACGAGCTGTGCCTCGAAGGTGATGAGTCCGCTCTCCAGGCCCGCGCTCTTGCCGGCGTAGAAGGCGTCCGGCGCCTTGTGGCGGCGGATCGACCTCATGACGATGTTGTCACGCACCTCGGACTCGTCGAGGTCCAGGAGCGGCGTCGGCTGCTCGGCGACGAAGTCCTCGGCGATCGTGAGGAGACGCTGTGCACGAACCAGCGGCTCGGGTGCGGGGGCACCGAGCGCATCGATTGCCGCGGCCATCTCGGCGAGCCTGGCGCCGCTTGGCGCGGGACGGAACGGGTGGGGATTCCACTCAGGCGCGGGGATCACGGAGCACCTCCTTGATCATGCCGGTGGCGAGGAGGTGCTCGACCTGGCCTCGGCGCGTTGCGGTCGGGAGCGGTGCGTTGCGGTAGACGTGGACTTGCTTGCCCGTGGTCAGCACGGCAACCACGGCGGGGGCCGTGACGACGTACTGCGGTCTGGCCCCGAAGATGTAGTGGGTCATCAGTCGGCCCACCCGGCTCGGGCCATCAGCTCGTCGTCGGTGGCGCGTGTAGCCGGCGAGTCGACGGGAGGCGCGTCCCACCCGGCCTTGGCCATGAGCGACTGCTCGGCCGCGCTGAGGCTCGCACTCCTGCCGCCACGGATCTTCGCGGCCGCGCGGTCGATGAGTCGCCCGTAGCTGGCGCCGGTCATCTCGTAGTCGCGGCCCCTGTGCCTGAGGACGACCCGCTCGGCGTTCTCGGCGCGCTTGCTGCGCTCTGCCGGGGTGAGGTTCTGCGTCATGACTCCTCCTGCGAATGCGTGGTAGCGCGCGGGCCGCTGGCCTGGTGCGCGTCCTCCGCTGGAGGTGTCGTGCTCGCATCGGACGCCTCTGGCGCTTCCCGATCCGGCTCTCCGATCTTACCGCGCGAGGCTGACAGGTGGGGCTTGCGACGTAGCAAGTCGGCGACCTGAAGCTCGAGTTCTCGGAAGTCGATCCGGCCTTCGTCGGTGGTGACCTTGTCCATGCCGATAAAGACGTGGAAGTCGTCGGGGTCGTGCATGCGGTCCTGCACCAGCACCCGCACGGCGAACGTGTTCAGCTCGGCGATGTACGCCTCGGCGCGCCGGAGCCGGCGCCGGAACCTCGCCGCCTCTCGTGATGCTCCCAGCGCACTCGGGGACTCGTGCTCCAGGTGTGCGCTGGTCACGATCGGCCCTCGGTCCGCAGGGCCGCCTGCGTGGATGCTCTCGCCGCGGTCAGTCATTGTTCACGACCTCGACGATCATGCGGGGCTGCTCGAAGTTGACGGAGGCGCTTCCGCTGGGTGACCAGGTGTAGGCCCGAGCGCGGATCGTGAGCACGGTGCCGGGCTCGACTTCGACGTGTCCAACTCGTCCGAGTGAGACACCGATGTTGGCGTTGGCGCTGAACAGTCCGCAGGAACGCGCACCGGCGGTGAGCGTGTGCACCCCGTCGATGGCGTAGGCGAGGCCGGCGGATATGACGCCGTCTCCGCTCGCGGTGAGGTGGTTGACGAACGTCGAGACCCGCACCTTGCCAGTGGTGCAGACGACGTCGCTGATGACGAGCTCGTCGCCTACCCATCGGTACGTGGAGTCGGCTGGCACGACACCGGAGTTGAAGGTGTCGAGCGTCGTGTCGCGAGACACGAGCGACGCCAGGTACTCCTGCTGCCCCTGCATCCCGGCGACGACATCCCGCAGGTCGGCGATCTGGGCCTGCAGGGTCGAGTACACGTCGATGCCGTCGAGAGCCAGGTAGGTCGGCCCGCCGGGCTCGTCGGCGCCGAGGGACCACCCGGTCGTGCCGAGATCGGATCGGCCGGTGCCGTCGTAGTTCGTCGACGTGATGCGACCAGGCTGGGCACGGATCCCCGCCGACCTCAGCAGCGACGACGTGGCGTCTGACATCTCGCGGCGCATCGCCTGGAGCGTCGATGCGACACCCGCCCACGGATCCGGGTCGTTCTGGCGCCCTGGTCCTTGGAGGCTGGTCGGCCGGGTGAGCCCGCTCACGACGCCTCCTTGCGGTAGCGGTCCTGCGAGCACTCGACGCGGCTCGGGTGCAGGACCAGGCACACGACGATGCGTCTGGGGCTGTGGGTCATCGGGTGTCTCCTCGTGGGTGGTCTCATCGGTACGGCTCCCAGCCGTCGGGGAGGTCGTCGGGCGTGATTGAGTCGGCCTCGGCGTACTGCCGTGCGCGCTGGGCGCGGAGTTCGTCGACGGTGGGGACGAGGTCCCACTGCGATCGGGGCTGCCGGGCTTGCTCGTCGCGCCACCGGTTCACGCGCTCGGCGAGGTCGCCGCGTCGTTCGAGCCAGCGCAGGAGCCGGTCGGGGTTGTCGGCGTTGAGCCACCGGATGAACGCCTGCCGCTGGGTGTCGTCGAGGTCGAACGTGGCGAGGGGGTCGTCATCATCGGCGTCGTCGTCTCGCGTGCGCGTACCTAAAGTGACGGCTGCGGATGATGACCAGGACGACATGCTGGTTGAAGGTTGGGAAGACGTTGAGAGGTACGACTGACTGAGGGCGTCTCCCGCCCTAGCCTGGGGCGTCTCCCGCCCTAGTTCTAGGGCGTCTCCCGCCCTAGCCTGGGGCGTCTCCCGCCCTAGTACGGCCTCGGCGGCGGAAGGTTGGGGCGGAGCTTCCGGGGAACCATCCGCCGAAGGTTCCAGCACGACGAGGTCGTACCGAGTGCGCGCCTTCCTCGACCGGGCCTCCTCGATCGACGGTCGGTGCCGCACGATCCACCCGGTCTGCTCGAGCTCGTCGAGTGCCTTGCGCACCGTCGAGCGCGCCAGCCCGGTGCGCCCCTCGAGCCGCGTCAGGGACGGGCTGTACTCGGCCCGGATCGTCAGCCCCGTGCCCTGCGTCGACGTCGCGAGGACGAGCGCGACGAGCCGGGCGTTCGGGGAGAGGTCCGAGTCCATGACGGCCCGCTCGAAGTCGAACCGGGTCGTGGCGGTCATCGGGGGACACCGTGCGGGTCGGGTGCGCCGGGAATGCGGAACGCACTGTCCGGCACATCGACGATCATGTTGCCGGCGCGGCAACATGATCGTCGGCGATGGCCTGGGCGACGAGCCTGGCCTCCGCGCTCAGGCGCGGGTCGGCAGCAACGGCCGCGAGCCACCTCTTGGTGTCCCGCGCCCGCCGCCGCCTCTCCTGGCGGTTCACGCCGCGACCGCCCCCTTCGCGTGCTCCCGACCGACCCAGACGCCGCCGTCGACGTGGCGCTGCGGGCCGTGCAGAGTGCGCGCACCCTTGTCAGCGCGGCGGACACCCGCACCGGCGGTCGGGTCGCCGTGCGCGGTCACCCGTCGACCTCCTCGACGTTCGCTGCTCGTGACACCGCGGATCGCACCGCACAGGCGAGGTCGAGTGCCTCCATGAGGCTGAGCGAGTACGGGCCGACCTCGACACCGGTCCCGGCGCCGCTGGTGTGGACGACGCGGACGGGCGCCTTGACGAACTCGTCCGTGCCGTCGCGTCGTGCGTCCACGGCGGCCTCGTGGAGGATCGTGCGTCCGTTCGTGTTGCGGTCGAGGTCGTCGAGGACCCGCGTCAGCGACGCGAGGGTTGCGTACCGGTCGACGCCCATCGTCGCGAAGTCGACGAGCCAGCCCTCGAGGTGGGTGGCCATGTCGTGGTCGAGCTGGTCGGTGCTGCGGTAGATCGGGCCGAGGTTGGTCATCGGGCGCCCGCCTCGAACTCGGCGTCTGGGTCCAGCAGGTCGGCGGCCGCGAGGATCGCCTCGGCGACGCGGCGGGCGACGGACGGGGCCATCTTGAGCCGGACCTCCTCCTCGCCCGACTCGGCCAGGAAGACGACCGCCTCTACGGTGCACACCCCGCTGATCGCAGCCTGCTTCGCGACGATCCCGATGGCGCTGAGGCGGCGCTGCGAGCCGTCCACCATCACCCCCGCCCGCTGCCCCGGGACCGGGAAGCACACCGGCTTCGAACGCCACCACCGGTAGTCGCCCTCCTGGGCGCGGACGGTGCCGTCCCAGCGGTCGGTGTCGTTCCACGCCGGCATGGGGACCCGGATGGACGGGTCGGGCTCACCCACCCGGAGCGTGCAGGAAGCCACGCCGTTCGCCTCGGCGAGCCGATCCCAGCGGGCAATGTGCGGTGCGAGAGTGCGAGCCGGGAGGCGCACGGACCCGAGGTCGGGCGGCAGGATGTCGAGGGTGGTGCCCGCGACGGAGGCGACGACGTCGCGCGCCGTGACGGCGTCCGTGTGGAGGCCGCTCGCGGCGGTGTAGGCGTGCCACCCATCGGCGGCCTTCTCCCACGAGTGGGTGAGGTCCTCGGCGGCCGAGCCGATCGGGGCGGCGTCGAGGGCCTTGACGAGGGTGTCCTCGACGGTGTCGGCGGCCTGTGCGATGCTGGTCATGTTCTTGTCCTCACAGGTGGGAACCACGCCCTCGACCGGTGCCAGCCGGTGCGAGGGCTTCTTCGTGTGCGGGGCGGTCGCGGTCACGACGCGCTCCGGGTGTCGGACTCGTACGCCTGCTGGATCCACGCCTCGACGTCCTTGCGCATGTAGACGACGCGACGGCCGAGACGGAACGACTTCGGTCCCTCTGCTCGAGTGCGCCAGTACCTCAGGGTGGCGATCGGGATACGCAGCTCCGTCGCCACCTCTTCCATCTGCATCAGGTTGTCCACGAGCCTGCCCTTCGTGAGTCATGTCTGACGAACATGGCTCAGACTAGGGGTGGTCGAGTTCCATCGCAAGCCATCTTTGACAACGCTGTATCAGGGCGCCACGCTGAGAGCCGTGAAGGACCAACCTGTGCACATCGAGGACATCGATGACGTGGTGACGATGCTGGATCGGTCCCGTGCCATCGGCCCTGGCGTGATGCTTCCCGAGCGGTTCGTTGCGACGGCGGGTGTTGATGGACTCGAGGTTCGCGTCGACATCGAGACCACGCCGGCAGGACCGGTTGCCAGGAGGGTGGCGGTGTCCGACCCGTCGGGCCGCGGCGTCACCAGCGAAGCGCTCCGTGGTGTCGCGGTAGGAAGGATCGTCCGTGCGGCGGCCCGGAAGGCCGTATGGGTCGCCGACGACCGGGGAGTGGCGATCCGGGGTGCCCTGACGACGGAGATCCCGCCGTCGGTTCGTGCGGAGTGGCCGAGCGGCGATGTGAGCACTTTCCTCCGGTACGTAGCTTCGGTCTACCGTGTTGCACAGGCGCTAGGCGACGGCCCTACCGCGGCGGTCGCAGAAGCTTCGGGTGCTTCTCGTGCGACGGCGGGTCGATACGTGGACGCTGCTCGGAAGGTTGGTCTGCTGCCTCCGGCGCTTGGCGACGCGCCCGAGTCGGTTCTTCGCGACGACGGCGTCTGGAGCGTTTCGCTGCCGGCCAACGCCGAGCAGGTGTTCTGGGCTGAGCAGGAGGTGAACAACTCTCCGGTCGTCCGACCGGGCGGTGCGACCGGTACCGAGCAGAGGGGGGCGCTTGATGGCGAGCATCGCGAAGCGCCCTGACGGCCGCTGGCGCGCCCGGTACCGCGACGAGGCGGGCAAGGAGCACGCGAAGCACTTCGACCGGAAGGTCGACGCGCAGCGGTGGCTGGACGAGGTCACGACCTCGGTCGTCACGGGCACGTACGTCGACCCGCGGGCGGGCCGGCTGACCTTCGCGATGTGGTTCGACCAGTGGTCGGCGCGTCAGGCGTGGGCCGGGGGCACGCTCGAGGCGGCGTCGACCGCGGCGAAGTCGGTGCCGTTCGCCAACGTCCCGATGGGCCTGCTGCGCCCGTCGCACGTGCAGGCGTGGGTCTCGTCGATGCAGTCCGCCGGCCTGGCGCGCTCGACGACGCGCACCCGCCTCAACTACGTCTCGATGGCGCTGCGCGCCGCGGTCGCCGACCGGGTCATCGCACACGACCCGTCAGCGCGGATCCGCCCGCCGCGAGCGAGGCGCGCCGAGGCGGCGATGACGTTGCCCGAGCCGGCGCAGGTCCGGGCGGCGCTCGGCGTCGCTGACGAGCTGTTCGCGCCGTTCCTCGCGGTGTGCGCGTTCGCCGGCCTGCGGCTGGGGGAGGCGGCGGGGCTGCAGCTCGGCGACGTCGACTTCATGCGCCGCGTCTTGCGGGTGCGCCGCCAGGTGCAGGGAGCCACGCGCTCGACCGCACATCTCGTCCCACCGAAGAACGACAGCGAGCGTGACGTGCCCGTCCCCGGCGCGCTGCTGCAGATCCTCTCGGAGCACGTGCGAGCCCGCGGCCTCGCCGAGCCCGGCCAGGCGTTGTTCCGCGACGTCGACGGGCACCTTTTCAACCGGAACAGCGCCGCGCACCTGTGGCGCGGCGTGCGCTCACGCGTCAGCCTGGACGCGTGCACGCTCCACGACCTGCGGCACTTCTACGCCTCGGGCCTGATCGCCGGCGGCCTCGACGTCGTCGCCGTGCAGCGGGCCCTCGGGCACTCGTCGCCGACCATCACGCTCGGCGTGTACGCGCACCTGTGGCCGTCGGCGGAGGACCGCACACGCGCAGCAGCGGCGGACCTCGCGGGGGAGGTGCTCGCCGCTGCTGCGGACCGTGTGCGGACTGGGGGAGTCGCTGCGCAGGTCAGCGGCCTGCCTCAGCGGTAGTTCGTGAACTGCAGCGCCGCGTCGACGTCGGCGCCCTTGAGCAGCGCGATCACGGCCTGCAGGTCGTCGCGGCTCTTGGCCGAGACGCGCAGCTCGTCGCCCTGGATCTGCGTCTTGACGCCCTTGGGGCCCTCGTCGCGCACGATCTTCGCGAGCTTCTTGGCGACCTCGCTGCTCAGGCCCTCCTTGATGGTGGCCGGCAGGCGGTACTCCTTGCCCGAGGGCTTGGGCTCGCCGTCGCCCGTGTCGAGGGCCTTGAGCGAGATGTTGCGCTTGATGAGCTTCGACTGGAAGACGTCGAGCACGGCGAGCACGCGCTCGGCGGAGTTCGCGACCATGAGGATCGTGTCGCCGCTCCACGCGATCGACGCGCCGACGCCCTTGAAGTCGTAGCGCTGCGCGATCTCCTTGACGGCCTGGTTCAGCGCGTTGTCGACCTCCTGGCGGTCGACCTTGCTCACGACGTCGAACGACGACTCGCTCGCCATGTCCTTCTCCTCCCGGCGCCCCGTGCGGGGGCCTTGATCGTCCGTCGGACGGGGGTGTGCGGTGCGCTGCCGCGGCCGCTGCGGGCCGGGGTGGCGCGAGCCCCCTCCTGGACTTGCTATCCTTCCATCCGCACGCGGCTCACGCGGACGCACCGGATCGTCGTACTCGTACGGCGGCGCGGGGCGCTCGTCCCGGGCCCGCGCCCCTTGGCGGGTTACCCGAGTGGCCAAAGGGGGCTGACTGTAAATCAGCTGGCAACGCCTACGGGGGTTCGAATCCCTCACCCGCCACGCACCGAAGGGGACGTCCTCCACGAGGACGTCCCCTTCGTCGTCCCGGGCCGTGCCCGGGGGCGGGTTGCGTCAGCAGGTCCACGCGCCGGACGTGAGGGAGACGGTGGTCCCCTCGTCGCGCGTGTCGAACACGCCCGCGTCCTCCTCGGACGCGAACAGGACGCCGACGGCCACGGGCTCGGCGATCCCGGTGAGCGCCGCGAGCTTCTCCTGGGCGCCCTCCTGGCACGCGGGGTCGGTGGGCTCGACGTCGTAGCCCTGCTCGCCGAGCCGCGCGACCTCGGCCGTGACGGCGTCGGCGTCGGCGCTCGCGTCGACGGCCGTCCAGACCGCCCACACGTCGCCGCCGGCGTCGGCGGGGGAGACGGCGGTCGGCCAGTCCGCGGCCGACGGGTCGACCCCGGCGTCCGCGTCGGACCCGCAGGCGGCCGTCACGAGGAGCGTGAGGGCCGCGAGCGCGGCCGGCAGGGCTGCGCGGTGCGCGACGGGACGAGGCGGTGCGGCGGGACGGGGCGGAGCGG
>JAEYNO010000217.1 GCA_023412515.1 Actinomycetes bacterium | reverse complement strand
GTGCTGAGGGTCGTCAGCCACGTGCGGCCGTCGCGCCGCCCGACGACGACGCGGGGCACGACGACCACGCCGCCGGCGGCCGACGCGTCGTCGAACGCGAACGAGCCGAACGCGACCGGTCCCGTGCCGGGCAGCCGCACCTCGTCGCGGACGATCGCGTGCGCGAGCACGTCCTGCCACGCGCGCTCGGCGTCGGCGAACCGGTCGGGGCCGCCGACCTCGACGCGCACGGCCTCGCCCCACCCGACCAGGCCGTCGCCGCGCCGCACCCAGGCGAGCGGCGCGTCGGGCGGCAGCAGGTCCAGCAGGTCCGCGGGGTCGGGGTGGTCACCGGTCGGCAGGTCGTGGATCTCGACGGTGCGCACCACGAGGTGCTGCGGGACGTGGGCGCCCGCGGCGGCCCGGTTCGGCGTGCTCATCGTCGTCAGCGTAGGACGCGCCGGGCGCCGCGGCGGACCGGCGGGGCGCCCCGGCCGGTGACGTGCGGCACGTCGCAGGTCCGCGGACCTGAGACGATGGGCCGCATGTCCCGTGCCACGCTCGAGAAGGACCCCCGTGACGTCGCGTCGATGTTCGACGCGGTCGCGCGCCGGTACGACCTGACCAACGACGTCCTCTCGCTCGGCCAGGACCGGGCGTGGCGCCGCGCGACGCTCGCCGCGCTCGACGCGCAGCCGGGCGAGACCGTGCTCGACCTCGCGGCCGGCACCGGCACGTCGAGCGAGCCGCTGGCGGACGCGGGCGTGCACGTCGTGCCGTGCGACCTGTCGACGGGCATGCTGCGCGAGGGGCGCCGACGGCGGCCCGACCTGCCGTTCGTGGCGGGCGACGCGCTGCACCTGCCGTTCGCGGACGCGTCGTTCGACGCGGTCACGATGTCCTTCGGGCTGCGCAACGTGTCGGACGTCGACGCGGCGCTCGCCGAGCTGCTGCGCGTCACGCGCCCGGGCGGCCGCCTCGTGGTGTGCGAGTTCTCGCGCCCGACGTTCGCGCCGTTCCGGGTCGTCTACACGAACTACCTCATGCGGGCGCTGCCCCCGGTGGCGCGCGCGGTGTCGACGTCGCCCGAGGCGTACGTGTACCTCGCCGAGTCGATCCGCGAGTGGCCGGACCAGCGCGCGCTGGGGCGCCAGGTGCGTCGCGCGGGGTGGGACCAGGTGGCCTTCCGCAACCTCTCGGGCGGCATCGTGGCGCTGCACCGCGCCGTCCGTCCCTGACGTCCCGCGGCGTCCCGTCGGGGCCGTCCCGCCACCTCGCGCCGAGCCCGTCCCGCCCTCCGGCGGGGCGGGCTCGCGGCGTCCGCGGGTGGTCGGGGTGTGACGATCGTCGCGCCGTGGGACGCGCCCGTGGGCCGGCAGGGCGGCCGCGGCCGGCGTCCTCGCGCTGCGGGAGCGCCCGTCGCGCGGGACGATGGCGGCGTACCGGGCGTGGACGCCCGGGTCCCGTGCCTCCCCGATGCGCCGTCACCGCTGCTCGGCGGGGGTCCTGGGACCATCGTCCCGGGGGTCTACCAAGGTAAGCCAAACCTTCGCAGACAGGCCCTGGGGGCGTGGCTACACTCGCCGGAGTTGCACGTGAACATCGTCACAAGTGGGGTCCCAGCGTGGTGCGCGTACCGACGGATGACGCCGACGTCATCGTCGTCGGCGCAGGTCCCGCCGGCGCCTCGACCGCCTACCACTGCGCGGCCGCCGGGCTCGACGTGCTGCTGCTGGAGAAGGCGACGTTCCCGCGCGACAAGATCTGCGGCGACGGCCTGACGCCGCGCGCGGTCTCCGAGCTCGTGCGCATGGGCGTGCCGATCCGCGAGGAGGACGGCTGGATCCGCAACCGCGGCCTGCGCGTCATCGGCGGCGGCCACCGCCTCGAGCTGCCCTGGCCCGAGCTGTCGAGCTACCCGTCCTACGGGCTCGCGCGGGCCCGCACGTCGTTCGACCAGACGCTCGCCGAGCACGCGCGCGCCGCGGGCGCCAAGCTGCTCGAGGGCACGTCGGTCACGAGCCCCGTGCGCGACGAGCGTACCGGCCGCGTCGTCGGGGTGCGTGCCCGGGCCGTCGCGTCCGACGGTCGCCGCACGGTCGACGCGGGCGAGCAGGTCGAGTACCGCGCGCCCGTCGTGGTGGCCGCCGACGGCGTGTCCGCGCGGCTCGCGACCGCGGTGGGCCGCACCAAGCGCGACGACCGCCCGATGGGGGTCGCGGTGCGCACCTACTTCCGCACGCCGCGGCACGACGACCCGTGGATGGAGTCGCACCTCGAGCTGTGGGACGGCGCCCCCGGCCGCTCGAACCTCATGCCCGGCTACGGCTGGATCTTCTCGCTCGGGGACGGCACCGCGAACGTCGGCCTGGGCTCGGTGTCCTCGACGGCCGCGGCGACCAAGGTCGACTACAAGGACCTCTTCGCGCGGTGGATGGCGAACGCCCCCGCCGAGTGGGAGTTCACGCCCGACAACCAGGTCGCGCCGGTGCGCGGCGCCGCGCTGCCGATGGGCTTCAACCGCGGCCCGCTGTACGCGAACGGCCTGCTGCTCGCGGGCGACGCCGCCGGCATGGTCAGCCCGTTCAACGGCGAGGGCATCGCGTACGGCCTGCAGGCGGGCCGCGTCGCGGCCGACGCGCTCGCGCAGGGCCTGGCGCGCGGGTCCGCGGCGGGCCGCGAGCGGGCGTTCGCGACGTACCAGCACCGCATGAAGGACGACCTGGGCGGGTACTACACGCTCGGGCGCGTCTTCGTGCGGCTCATCGAGCACCCGCGCATCATGCAGCTGTGCACGCGCTACGGCCTGCCGCGGCCGCTGCTCATGAAGTTCGTGCTCAAGCTGCTGTCCGACTGCTACGAGCCACGCGGCGGGGACGTGGTCGACCGCGTGATCGCCGGGCTCGCCCGGCTGGCGCCGGACGCATGAGCCCCGCACCGTGACGCACGCACCCGACCCCCACCGCCGGCCCCGCAGCGGACCGGCCTCGACGACGAGGAGGACAGCCCGATGAGCAACCCGTACGTCCCGCTCCTGGTGATGATCGGGATCGCCGCGGTCCTGGCCCTCGGCGGCGTCGGTGCGAGCGCGATCCTCGGCCCCAAGCGCTACAACCGCGCCAAGCTCGAGGCGTACGAGTGCGGCATCGAGCCCACCCCGCACGCGATCGGCGGCGGCCGGTTCCCGATCAAGTACTACCTCGTCGCGATGACCTTCATCGTGTTCGACATCGAGGTGGTGTTCCTCTACCCCTGGGCTGTGAGCTTCGCGGAGCTCGCCACGTTCGGCCTGGTCGCGATGCTCGCGTTCCTGCTGCTGATCACGGTGCCCTTCGTCTACGAGTGGAAGCGCGGCGGCCTGGAGTGGGACTGACGGTGACGACGGGGACGAGGAGGGTCTGACATGGGCATCGAGGAAGCGCCCTCGGGCTTCCTGCTGACGACGGTCGAGGACCTCGTCGGCTACTTCCGCAAGGCGTCGCTGTGGCCCGTGACCTTCGGGCTCGCGTGCTGCGCGATCGAGATGATGGCCGCGGGCACGAGCCGCTACGACATCTCGCGCATCGGCATGGAGGTCTTCCGCGCGTCGCCGCGCCAGGCGGACCTCATGATCGTGGCCGGGCGCGTGAGCCAGAAGATGGCGCCGATCGTGCGGCAGGTCTACGACCAGATGCCGGGGCCCAAGTGGGTCCTGTCGATGGGCGTGTGCGCATCGTCCGGCGGCATGTTCAACAACTACGCGATCGTGCAGGGCGTCGACCACGTCGTGCCGGTCGACATCTACCTGCCCGGCTGCCCGCCGCGGCCCGAGATGCTGCTGCACGCGATCCTCGCGCTGCACCAGCAGATCCAGGACCAGCCGCTGGGCGTCAACCGGGCCGAGGCCGCGCGCAAGGCGCAGGAGGCCGCGATGGCCGCCACGCCGACGTCGCACATGACGGGGCTGCTGCGATGACCGACGAGAAGACGACGCCCGCGGGCGAGAAGGCCGACGCGTCGGCCGCCGTGAAGCCGGGCGAGCCCGCCCCCGTGGGCGCGCAGCGCACGAGCGCCGCGGCCCTCGAGGCCGGGTCGCAGAACCTGCCGGCCGACCCCGGCGCCCGCACGCCGCTCGAGGTGGTCGACGTGCGCACCGGCATGTTCGGCGCGCACGGCACGGGCGACACGTCCGGCTACGGCGGCCTCGTGCGCACGGTCGCGATGCCCGGTCCGAGCGAGCGCCCCTACGGCGGCTGGTTCGACGAGGTCGTCGACGTCCTGACCGAGCTCCTCGACGAGTCCGGCACGGGGTACGCGAACGCGGTCGAGGCCGTGGTCGTCGACCGCGGCGAGCTCACGCTCGTCGTGGCCCGCGCGCACCTCGTCGAGGTCGCCCGCGCGCTGCGCGACGACCCCGACCTGCGCTTCGAGCTGTCGCTCGGGGTGTCGGGCGTGCACTTCCCGCACGACGCGGGCCGCGAGCTGCACGCCGTCTACCACGTCGCCTCGGTGACGCACGGGCGCCGGCTGCGGCTCGAGGTCGCGGCGCCCGAGGCCGACCCGCACATCCCGTCGACCACGGGGGTCTACCCCGCCAACGACTGGCACGAGCGCGAGACCTGGGACTTCTTCGGGATCGTGTTCGACGGGCACCCCGGCCTCGCGCGCATCGAGATGCCCGACGACTGGCCGGGCCACCCGCAGCGCAAGGACTACCCCCTCGGGGGCATCCCGGTCGAGTACAAGGGCGCGTCCGTGCCGCCCCCGGACCAGCGGAGGTCGTACAGCTGATGACCGCCCCCACGTCGCACACCCCCCACGCGACCCGCAGCGTCCCGCAGGACCAGACCGAGGGCGTCCCCTCGTTCGAGGCGTCCGGCGGCGACTGGTCGCAGATCGCCGAGGAGGCCGCTCGCCTCGGCGAGGAGCGCATCGTCGTCAACATGGGTCCCCAGCACCCGTCGACGCACGGCGTGCTGCGGCTCATGCTGGAGATGGAGGGCGAGACGATCCTGCGCTCCAAGCCGGTGCTCGGCTACCTGCACACCGGCATGGAGAAGACGGGCGAGGAGCTCACCTACCTGCAGGGCACGACCAACGTGACCCGCATGGACTACGCGGCGAACTTCTTCAACGAGCTCGTCTTCTCGCTGGCCACCGAGGAGCTGCTCGGCATCGAGGTGCCCGAGCGCGCCCAGTGGATCCGCATGCTGATGTGCGAGGTCAACCGCATCTCCTCGCAGCTGCTGTTCCTCGCCACCAACGGGATGGACCTCGGCGCGGTCGGGATGATGATCTACGGCTGGCGCGAGCGCGAGGAGTTCCTCCGCTTCTTCGAGCTGGTCACCGGCCTGCGCATGAACTGCAACTACATCCGCCCCGGCGGTGTGGCGGCGGATCTGCCGACCGGGTGGGAGGAGCACCTCGGCGGGCTGCTCGACGTGCTGCCGGACCGCCTCGAGGAGTTCGACACCCTCATGACCGGCCAGCCGATCTGGCGTGAGCGGCTCCAGGGCGTCGGCGTCATCTCCACCGAGGATGCGCTGCTGCTCGGTGCGACGGGCCCGATCCTGCGCTCCACGGGCTTCGCG
>JAEYNO010000513.1 GCA_023412515.1 Actinomycetes bacterium | reverse complement strand
CCTATGACCCGAAGGGCGGCGGGGTGGAGCATGGCGCGCGCATCTACGCCGCCCCCTCCTGCCACCACGCGCCCGAGGTGGTGGGCGGCGTGCGGGAGGGCGAATGCGCCACCCTGCTGCGAGACTTCTTTGCCGCGCTGCGCGCCTGAGCGCGCCGCCCGCCGGGCGCCCGCCCGCAGCCGGGCCCGCTCGACGAGCGTGTACAGCACCGGCACGAGCACGAGCGTCAGGAGCGTCGAGGTGAAGAGCCCGCCGATGACGACGATCGCGAGCGGCCGCGAGATGAACACGCCGCCGCCGGTGAGGCCGAGCGCCATCGGCACGAGCGCGAAGATCGTCGCCGCCGCGGTCATGACGATGGGCCGCAGGCGCTTGCGGGCGCCCTCGGTCACGGCCTCGTCGAGGTCGCGCCCGCGCTCGCGGTACTGGTTGACGAGGTCGACGAGAACGATCGCGTTGGTGACGACGACGCCGATGAGCATGAGCACGCCGATCAGCGCCGGCACACCCAGCGGCGTGCCCGTGAGCAGCAGGCCCAGCAGCGCGCCGGTCGCCGCGAACGGCACCGACACCATGAGGATCACGGGCTGCAGCAGCGACCGGAACGTCGCGACCATGACCACGTAGACGATCGCGATCGCGATCAGCAGCGCGAGCCCGAGGTCGGAGAACGCGTCCTCCTGGTCGGCGGCGACGCCCGCGACCTCGACGCTCGCGCCCGCGGGCACGTCGACGTCCTCGAGCGCGGTGCGCAGGCGCTCCGTGAGCGCACCGAGGTCCTGGTCCGCCGGGGTCGCCGACACCGTCGCGGCACGCTCGCCGTCGATGCGCGTCGTGGACACCGGCACCTCGACCTGCGCGACGCTCGCGACCGCCGTCAGCGGCACGACCCCCGTGGGCGTGGGCAGCACGAGCTGCTCGAGCTCGGCGACGCTGGTCGGGGCGGGCAGGGTCACGACCGTGACGTCCAGCGGGCCCGCACCGAGGTCGACCGTGCCGACGGGCTGCGGCGACATGAGCCCCGCGACGGTGCCGACCACCTGGGTCTCCGTGAGCCCGGCCGCGGCGGCCGCCGCACGGTCGACCGTGACCTGCACGGTCGGCTGGTCGGCCGCGAGGTCGTTCGTCACGTCGGTGGTGCCCTCGACGCCCGCGACGACGCCCCGCACGCGGTCCGCGAGCGCGGCGAGCTCGTCGGGGTCGTCGGACTGCACGACCACGTCGACGGTCGAGGACCCGAACGCCGCGTCGGCGCCGGCCACGACGACGTCGCCGGGGGTGCCGTCGGGCAGGTCGGCGACGGCCGCGCGCACGTCGTCCGTGACCGCCGCGTTGTCGGAGTCCGCCGCGAGGGTCAGCGCGAACGTCGCGCGCAGCGCACCGCCGCCCGAGAACGCGGCCTCGATCCCGCCCGCCGAGCCGACAGTGGTCTGCACGGTCTCGACGCCGTCGACGTCGGCCAGCGCGTCCTCGACGACGCGCGCCGCGGCGTCCTGCGCCTCGAGCGACGTGGCCGGCGGGAACGTCTGCGTGACCGTGAGGGTGTCCTGCCCGGCGTCGCCGAGGAAGTTCGTCTCGAGCCGGGTCGCGAGCCCCACCGTGCCGCCGAACACCACGAGCGCGGCGACGATCGTCACGACGGGGTGCGCGAGCGCGCCGCGCAGCGTCGCGAGGTACCCGCGCTGCATCCACGAGCGGCGCTCCTTGGCCTCGGCCTCGGCGCGCACGCGCTCGGCCTGCGCGGGGTCGGCCGCGTCCGCGCGCACGAACCAGTACGCGAGCACCGGCACGATCGTCAACGACACGAGCAGCGACGCCGCGAGCGCGATGGCCGTGGTGAACGCGAACGGCCGGAACAGCTCGCCGACCATGCCGCCGACCAGCCCGATCGGCAGGAAGACGGCGATCGTCGCGACGGTCGAGGCCGTGATCGCGGCGGCGACCTCGCGCACGGCCGTGACGATCGCGTCGCGCTTGGGCTCGCCGTACGACAGGTGCCGCTTGATGTTCTCGATGACGACGATCGAGTCGTCGACCACGCGCCCGATCGCGATGGTCATCGCGCCGAGCGTGAGGATGTTGAGCGAGTAGCCGGTCAGGCGCAGCCCGATGAACGTGACGAGCAGCGACAGCGGGATCGACACCGCCGACACGAGGGTCGAGCGCAGCGACGCGAGGAACAGCAGGATGACGACGACCGCGAACAGCAGCCCGAGCCCGCCCTCGGTGGCCAGCCCCTCGATGGACTCCTCGATGAACGGCGCCTGGTCGAACACGACCGCGACGTCGACGCCGTCGCCGAGCTGCGCGCGCAGGTCGTCGACCGCCTGCTGCGCGCCGTGCGACACGTCGACGGTGTTGCCGGCCGGGGTCTTGGTGAGCGCGACCGCGAGCGCGGGCTCGCCGTCGAGGCGCGAGAAGCTCGTGGCGGGCACGGGTGCGACCACGACGTCCGCGACGTCGCCCAGGGTCACCGGCCCTGCGGCGCCGAGCAGGGGCAGCGCGCGCAGGTCGTCGACCGACGTGATCGGCGAGCCCGCCTGCACCGAGAGCGTGCGGTCGCCGTCGTCGACCGTGCCCGTGGGCAGCACGACCCCGTTGTCCTGCAGCACGGTCTGCACGGCCGTGGGCGACAGCCCCGCGGCGGTGAGCGCGGGCAGGTCGAGCGTGATCGTCACGGCCTGTTCGGCGACGCCCGTCACGGCGACGTCGCGCACGCCCGGCACCTGCTCGAGGCGCGGCGCGACGACGTCCTGCACGACGCGCGCGAGCGCGGCCTGCGGGTCCTCGCCCTCGCGCACGTCGTCGGGCGTGCCGGCGACCGCGAGCTGCACGACCGGGAGGTCGTCGATCGACCCCGTGAAGACGCTGGGCTCGACGCCGTCGGGCAGGGACGAGCGGATGCGGTCGACCGCGCGCTGGATCTCCTGCGCGCGGGCGTCGACGTCGACGCCGTACGTGAGCTGCACGGTCGTCGTGGACACCGAGGTCGCGGACGTCGAGGTCACCGACTCGACGTCGTCGACGGACGACAGCGCCTGCTCGATCGGCTCGGTGAGCTGCTGCTCGACGAGGTCGGGCGACGAGCCCGGGTCGACCGCGACGACCACGGCCGTCGGGATCTGCAGCGACGGGATGAGCTCCTGCTTGAGGGAGCCGAGGCTGAACCACCCGAACACCGCGATGGCCACGGTGACCAGGGCGACGACGGAGCGGTTGGCCAGGGACAGCCGGGCGAGGCGGGACACGGTTCCTCCGGGGCTCACCGGCGGGCCGGCGGGGACGTCGACGGCGCGGGCACGTCGAGGGTACGGCGGTGCAGGGACGTCGGCACCAGTCTGGGCAACGGCCGCCCCGGGCGAGGGGTTCCTGACGCGGTGACGTGGTCCGCCTCACACCCGACGCCGACCGCCAGGTGCGGGCGACGCCCGAGGTTAGGCTCGCCTCATGAGCACCACCGGCCCGGCCGCCCTGCCCGTCGCCCCGACCGGGCGCCCCGCGCCCGTCCTGGGCGAGGTGGTGCGGACGGAACGGCTCACGCCGCACCTCGTGCGCGTCGTGCTCGGCGGGCCGTCGCTGCGCCCGCTGACGGCGCCGACGTGCGCGGACTCGTACGTCAAGCTCGGCTTCGTCCCCGCGGGCGTGCTCGACGACTGCCCGCTCGCCCCGGACGGCCGGGTCGACCTCGCGGGGCTGCGCGCGCTGCTGCCCGCGGGCGTGCAGCCCCGGCAGCGCGCGTACACCGTCCGCGCGTGGGACGCCGACGCGCACGAGCTGACGCTCGACCTCGTCGTGCACGGCGACGAGGGCCTCGCGGGCCCCTGGGCGGCCGCGGCCGTCCCCGGCGACCGTGTTCTCGTCCACGGCCCCGGGGGTGCCTGGGACCCGCGCCCCGGCGTGGACGCGCACCTGCTGGTCGGCGACGCGAGCGCGCTGCCGGCCGTGGCCGTGGGCCTCGAGCGGCTGCCGCGCGACGCGACCGGCGCCGCGTTCGTCGAGGTGCACGGCCCGGACGACGAGATCGCCCTCGACGCACCCGCCGGTGTCGCCGTCACGTGGCTGCACCACGGCGACGCCCCCGCCGGCTCGACGCTGCCGCCCGCCGTGCGCGCGTGGGACTGGCCCGCCGGGCGCGTGGGCGCGTTCGTCCACGGCGAGGCGGGCGCGGTCAAGGACCTGCGCGCCTACCTGCGCACCGAGCGCGGCGTCGCGCGCGAGGACCTGTCGATCTCCGGCTACTGGCGCCTCGGCGCCGACGACGAGGGCTGGCGGGCGGGCAAGCGTGCGTGGAACGCGCAGATCGAGGCCGCCGAGGCGGCCGCGGGCCTCGCCTGAGGCACCCGCCCGACGCCGCACCACCCGGCCCGGCCCGGCCCGGCCCGGGAACGGTCCGCCGATCGCGCGGGACCCCCACCACCCGTCCGGACCGCGAGCGCGAGCGCGGTACACGTCCCGCGAGCGCGGCACACCTGCGCCGAGTGCCGCACACGTCTGCACCGCGCTCGGCGCACGAGTACCGCGCTCGAGCTGCCCGGCACCGGTCGAGCGTGGCAGGCGAACCGTCGTCCGCCGGACGCCGCCCCGCCGGTCCCGCGAGCGCGAGCGCGGTACACGTCTCGCGAGCGCGGCACACGTTTCCGCCGCGCTCGAGCGACGAGTACCGCGCTCGCCGGCGCGCACCGGTCGCGCAGCGCAGCCGGGCCGTCGTCCGCCGGACGCGGCGCGCACCGGGACGCTACGGTGCTGCTGCCCGTGACACCCACCAGGAGGCTTCGATGCTGCGCGCCCTGCCCGTGATCGTCGAGGTCGCCCTGCTCGTGTACTGCCTCATCGACTGCCTCCAGTCCGACCCCGACCGCGTGCGCAACCTGTCCAAGGGCTGGTGGGTCGTCCTCGTCGTGGTGCTGCCGATCGCCGGCGGCATCGCGTGGCTGGTCGCGGGACGGCCGCTCGCGCCGCGCACGCACGTGCCGTGGCCGTCGACGACGACCGCCGGGTTCCCCGAGCACGAGCGGCCCCGCCGGTACGGCGACGACGCGGCCGCGGAGGAGCGCCGCCGGGCCGAGGAGCGCCGCTCGGACGAGCTGCACGAGCAGATGCTGCGCGACTGGGAGGCGCAGCTGCGCGCCCGCGAGCAGGGCGTGACCGGCGCGTCCGGCCCCGCCGGGTCCGCCGGCTCGGCCGGGTCC
>JAEYNO010000505.1 GCA_023412515.1 Actinomycetes bacterium | reverse complement strand
GGTCTCGACGGGGGTGCCGAGCGCGTCGGCGAGCACCTGCCGGTACGCGCGCGAGCGGGCCCCGCCGCCGGTGACGACGACGGCCCCGTCGGCGGGTGCGCCCGCGGCGCGGATCGCGTCGTGCCCGCGCACGAGGCCCAGCACGACGCCCTCGTAGGCGGCGAGCGCGAGCTCCTCGCGCGTGGTGTCGGAGCGCAGGCCGCCGAGCAGGCCGCGCGCGTGCGGGCGGCTGGGGCTGCGCTCGCCGTCGAGGTACGCGGCGAGCACGGCGCGGTCGGTGCGGCGCGGGGCGGCGAGCGCGAGGCGCGTGAGCTCGTCGTGGTCGACGCCCAGCAGGCGCGCGACCGTGTCGGTGACCTTGGCGCTGTTGAGCGTGCACACCAGCGGCAGCCAGCCGCCGGTCGCGTCGGCGACGCCGTCGACCCAGCCGCTCGCGTCGTGCACGGGCTGCGCGGACGTCGTCATGACGACGCCGGACGTGCCGAGGCTGTACAGGACCTGCCCGGGCCCGAGGCCGATGCCCAGGGCGCCCGCGTGCTGGTCGCCTGCCCCTGCGCCGACCACGACGTCGGGCCGCAGGCCCAGCTCGGCGGCGGCGGGCGTCACGGCCCACCCGGCGGTGTGCGACGGGCCCAGCACCTCGGGCAGCACGTCGGCCCACGGCAGGCCGGGGCGCACCCAGCGGTCGAGGTGGTCGACGAGGTAGCGCCCGGTGTGCGCGGCGTAGTAACCGGTGCCGGACGCCTCCGACCGGTCGGTGACGGCGCGACCCGTGAGCCGGTACGTCAGCCAGTCGTGCGGCAGCAGCACGTGCGCCGTGCGGTCCAGCAGGTCGGGCTCGTGCGTGGCGACCCACGCGAGCTTGGTGATCGTGAACGCCGCGGTCGGCACCGAGCCCACCGCGTCCGCCCACCCGGGCAGGCCGAGGTCGGCGACCATCGCGTCGGCCTGCGGGCTCGACGTCGTGTCGTTCCACAGCTTGACGGGCCGCAGCACGCGGTCGTCGCGGTCCAGCAGCACGAGGCCGTGGCACTGCGCGGCGACGCTCACCGCGTCGACGTCGGACGCGCGCAGCCCGGCCGCGCCGAGCGCCGCCGCGAGCGCTCCGCCGAACGCGTGCCACCAGTCGTCGGGGTGCTGCTCGCTGACCGGCGGCGACGTCGGCGGGTGCGGCGCCCGCCCGGCGCCGAGCAGGCGGCCGTCGTCGGCGTCGCGCAGCTCGACCGTGCAGGACTGCGTCGAGGAGTCGACGCCCGCGACGACCCCCATCAGACCCCCTGGACGCCGGGCACGGCGGGCGCGTCGGGCACGTGCTCGATCTTGCCGACCGCGCCGGCGGGGTGCGTGAACAGCACCTCGTCCCAGCCGTAGCCGCGGCGCTGCATGAGCACGGCCGCGAGCGCGTCGCCCCACGCCGCGACCGCGAGGGTCGAGCCCATGGCGATGACGCCGCCCGGGTCGACCTCGGGGCCCGCGTCGACGACGACCGTGAGGTCCGCGACCTGCGCGAGCGTCGACGTGGGGGTCGCGGTGAGCGCGACCACCGGCACGCCGCGCTGCTGGACGCGCCGGGACAGGTCGTTGAGCTCGTCCGACTCGCCGCCGCGGGAGATCGTGATGAGCAGGTCGCCGTGCACCACGGACCCCATGGTGCCGTGCAGGGCGTCCATGCCCGGCAGGAACACGGCGGGCGTGCCGCACACCGACAGCAGGTGCGCCATGCGGCGCGCGACCGCGCCGGACGTGCCCGACCCGGTGACGAACACCTTGCCGGTGCAGCCGCCGACGAGGTCGACCGCCGCGACGAACGTGTCGTCGAGCTGGTCGGCGACCTCGGTGACCCCGCGGCCCTCGCGGCGCACGAGCTCGCGCGCGGCCTCCAGGGTCGTGGCCCGTCCGTCCATGGTGGTGCTCGCTTCCTCGTGGTGCTGGGTGGGGGTCGGGGCCGCGTCGACGGACGCGGCGGCGGGATCGGCAGCGGGGTCGGCGGGCGCGCTCACGCGGCGGCCCACGCGGCCGTGCGCAGCGCGTGCGGCGTGCGGTGGTCGGGCGGCACCTGCTCGCCGGTGCTGCGGCCGTGCGACACGACGACGATGTCGTCGGCGACGTCGCAGATCTCCTCCTCCTCGGAGGACACGAGCACGACCGTGAGGCCGCCCTCGTGGGCCAGCGCGCGCACGATGCGGTGGATCTCGGCCTTGACGCCGAGGTCGACGCCCTTGGTGGGCTCGTCGAGCAGCAGGACCCGCGGGTGCTGCGCGATCGCGCGGGCCAGCAGCACCTTCTGCTGGTTGCCGCCCGAGAGGCTGACGACGGGCCCGTGCCGGTCGCCGCGCACGCGCAGCTCGCCGAGCAGCGCGTCGGCCTCGCGCAGCATGCGCGGCTTGTCGAGCAGGCCCGCGCGCCGGTACCGGCGCAGCACGGGCAGCGCGACGTTCATGGGCGAGTCGAGCGCGGGCACGATGCCGTCGGACTTGCGCTCCTCGGTGAGGTAGACGACGCCGGCGCGCTGCGCGCGGGCGGGCGTCGTCGGCCGGTAGGGCCGGCCGTCGAGCGTGACGGTGCCCGACGTGACGGGCGCGAGCCCGACGAGCGCGCGCAGCACCTCGGTGCGTCCGGCGCCGACCAGGCCGTAGAGGCCGAGCACGCGGCCCGGCTCGGCCGTGAGGCTCACGCCGTGCACGCCGGGTGCCACCAGGTCGCGGACCTCGAGCCGGGGCCCGGTCACGCCCTGCGGCACCCAGCGGTGCACGTCGGCCACGACGGGGGCGGCGGCGGCCGCCCCCGTCGTGCCTGCCTCGGCCGGCACGTCACCGTCAGGGGAGCGGCGACGTGCCTCGTCGGCCTCGGCAGCCTCGTCGCCCGCGATCGCGGCGACCACGTCGTGGCGGCTGACCTCGTCGACGCGTGCGTCGATGCGCACGCGTCCGTCGACCAGCGCGACCACGCGGTTGCACACGGCGTACAGCTCGTCGAGCTTGTGGTCGACGAACACGACGCCCATGCCGCCCGCCGCGAGCGAGCGGACCATCTCGAGCAGCCGCTCGACCTGACCGCCCTCGAGGGAGGTGGTCGGCTCGTCGAGCAGCAGGTAGCGCGCCTTGCGGTGGGTGGCGACGGCGATCTCGAGCATCTGCCGGGTCGCCACGGGGTAGTCCCCCAGGCGCCGGTCGACGTCGACGTCGATGCCGAACTGCTCGACGAGCCGCCGTGCGTCGTCCCGCATGGCCTCGCGGCGCAGCAGGCCGGCGCGCGAGCGCTCGGCGCCCAGGTGCACGTTCTGCGCCACCGTGAGGTTGGGCAGCAGCGCGAGCTCCTGGTAGACGGTCGCGATGCCGGCGCCGATCGCCGCGGCGGGCGAGTCGATCGCGCGGTCGGCGCCGTCGACGACGATCCGCCCCTCCTCGGGCGTGGTGGCGCCGGAGATCACGCGCAGCAGCGTGGACTTCCCGGCGCCGTTGTGGCCCACGAGCCCGACGACGTCGCCGGGCCGCACGTCGACCGAGACGCCGTGCAGGACCGGCACTCCGGAGTACCGCTTGACGATGCCGCGGACGCCGAGCCCTGCCGTGCCGTGCGTCCCGGTCGACGTGGTGGTCATGTCAGCCGACCTCGCCCGGGCCGGGGGTCTCGCCGACCGTGAACATCTTCAGCGGCTTGAGGATCTCCTTCTCGGGCGTGCCGCCGTCGACCCATGCGCGGATCTGCTCGACGACGTCGGCGCCGTAGACCGCGGGCTCTTGCGCGACGCAGCCGGGGTACTGCTCGGTGAGCGTGGTCTCGGCGGCGCAGAACCCGTAGACCTTGACCTGGCTGTTGGCTCCGAGCGCCTGCAGCGCGCCGTAGGACGCGGGGCCGGTGGACGCGAAGATCACGTTGATGTCGGGGTTGCCGGACAGCATCTCGGTGGTGGCGCGCAGCGAGTCGTCGGGCTTGACGTTGCCGTCGACCTTGGCGACGACCTCGGCGTTCGCGTTCGCCTTGATGGCGTCCTCGAAGCCCTGGTCGCGCATCTGCGTGGGCGTCTCGTCGGGCTCGGTGACGAACCCGATCTTCAGCGCCGCGTCGGCGCCGAGGTCCTGGAGCACCTGCTCGGCGGTCTGCCGGCCGCCCGCGACGTTGTCGGCGCCGAGGTACTGCACGATCGACGCGCCCTGCGACTGCAGCGCGTCGGGGTCGATGCCGACGTTGACGGTGAACACGGGCACGCCCGCGTCGTTCGCGGCCTTGACGATCGCGGCGCCCGGCTCGGACTTGACGGCGTTGAGGGCCAGCGCGCAGGGCTTCTTCTGCAGCATGGACTGCGCCTGCGCGAGCTGGTTCGCGTCGTCGTCGTCGGCGATCTGGACCTCGACCTTGAAGCCGTTCTCGGCGCCCGCGTCCTCGAAGCCCTTCTTCATGGCGACGTAGTACGGGTTGGTGAGGTTGGGCAGGGCGACCGCGACGTAGGGGGTGTCGTCGTCGCAGGACGCGGGGCGCGGGATGCCGCCGGCCTCGGCGGACGAGCCGCTCGTGGCGCCGCCGCCGGACGAGCCGCCGCCGGTGCCGGTGTCGACGGCGCCGCACGCGCCGAGCGCGAGGGTGAGGGCGCACAGGCCGGTGGCCAGCGCAGGGATCCGAAGCTTCATCGCTCTCTCTCCTGGGTGTGGTGGGACGGTCGTGCGGCGCGTCGGGGGACGCCGCGTCGCACGGGACGTGGGTGCGGGGATGGGGTGGGGCCGAGGGTCCGGGTGGTGGGCGGCTCAGCCGGTGCGGGCGCCGTCGGCGGTGCGCGCGGGCTGGGGTGCGTCGCTCGTGGCGACGGGGTCCGCGGGCGGGGTGGGTCCGCCGCGGTGCAGGACGCGTCCGAGCAGGTCGCTCAGGGACGACTGCCGGCGGTAGGTGTCGATGGCGACGCCGCCGAGGATGATGAGGCCGATGACCAGGGGCTGCCAGTAGCTCTGCACGCCGACGACGTTCATGCCGTTGGAGACCGTGCCGATGAGCACGGCGCCGAGCAGCGCACCGGGCAGCGAGCCGATGCCGCCGAAGAGGCTGACGCCGCCGACGACGGCCGCGGCGATCGAGTAGAACAGCTCGTTGCCCGAGCCGGCCGACGGGTAGCCGACCATGAGGCGCGAGGTCACGATGAGCCCGCCCATGCCGGCGCACAGGCCGGACAGCGCGTAGACGAGCATCGTGACGCGCCCGATCGGGATGCCGGACAGGCGCGAGGTCTCGCGGTTGCCGCCGACGGCGTAGATGTGGACGCCCGTGGGGGTGAGCCGCAGCAGGACCGTGAAGACGATCGCGAAGACCACGACGAGCACGACGGGCATGGGCACGCCGAACAGCGAGCCGCGGCCGATGACCGCGAACATCGGGTCGGCGACGTTGACGGAGCTCGCGCCGGTGAGGATGAGGGGGATGCTCGCGGCGACGCCGAAGGCGGCGAACGTGACGATGAACGGCGGCAGCTTGAGGTAGTGGATGAGTGCGCCGTTGACGGTGCCGACGAGCGCGCCCACGGCGAGCGCCGCGAGGGCCGCGACCCACCAGGGTGCGCCGCTGCGCATCGTGAGCGCCGCGATCATGCCGGTGAGCGCGACGTTCGACCCCGTGGACAGGTCGATGCCGCCCGTGAGGAGCACGAACGCCTGGCCCATCGCGAGGAACGCGATGACCGCTCCGTTGAGCAGCAGCAGGTTCGCGTTGTCGAACGTGCGGAACGTCGGGGACATCAGCCCGAAGATCGCCGCCACCAGCACGATGACGGCGAAGATGCCGAGCTCTTCGGGGATCCGGCGTCGTCTCGCCATCGGTCCTGCCTCCTTGCAGATCGCTCATCTGAGCACCGCTCTATGCTCATCTGCCACCGACAGTACGTCCGGCGCCCGGGCTTGTCCACCGGCCCGAAGGTCACGGTTCAGAAACGTTCGAGCGCGCTACAGTGCTCACATGAGCGACACAGACGTGCGCGGCGCCACCGTCGACGACCGCGCCCTGATGGTCCTGGCCGCCCGCCGCTACTACGTCGACGACGCCTCCAAGGTGCAGATCGCCGACGAGCTCGGCGTCTCCCGCTTCAAGGTCGCGCGCCTGCTCGAGCAGGCCCGCGCGACCGGCGTCGTCACCATCACGATCCACGCCGACGGCCTGCAGCACCCCGCGCTCGCCGCGCGCGTGCGCGACCACCTCGGCCTCACCGACGTCACGGTCGTCGAGGCCGGCGACGACCCCGACGCCGTGCGCCGGCACGTCGGCGAGGCCGCCGCCGAGATCCTCGGGTCCACGCTGCGCGCGGGCGAGGTGCTGGGCCTCGCGTGGGGCCGCACGCTCACCGCCATGAGCGCCGCGATGCCGCCGCTGCCGCGCGTCGACGTCGTGCAGCTCACCGGCGCCATCGGCACCGACCTCGACGAGTCCCCCGTCGAGGTCGTGCGGCGCGTCGCGCTGCGCTCGGGCGGCACCGCGCGCCCGCTGTTCGCGCCGCTCGTCGTCGACGACCCCCGCACCGCGCAGGCCCTGCGCCGCCAGCCCGACGTCGCCGCCGCCCTGCGCATGTACGACGACGTCACCACGGCCGTCGTCTCCGTCGGCTCGTGGGCCCCGCCGGACTCGCAGCTGCTGCGCACCATCGGCGACGACGAGCGCGACGCGCTGCTCGCCGCGGGAGTGCGCGCCGAGGTCGCCTCGCTGCTCGTCTCCGACGACGGCCACCTCGTCGCACCGCACTTCCAGGACCGCTGCCTGACCATCGGGTTCGAGCAGATGCGCGCGATCCCCCGCATCGTCGCCGCCGCCGGCGGCGCGCAGAAGGCGCTCGCGGTCGCCGCGATCGTGCGCGCCGGGCTGTGCACCGAGCTCGTCACCGACCGCGCGCTCGCCGAGGCGCTGCTCGAGCTGCCGTCCCCCGCGACCGACCGTCCGCGCGCGTGACGCCCGACGGGGCGCCGGGCGCGCTGTCGGGCGGCGGCTCCGCGGCAGCTGCGTCTCCGTCCGGAGCGGCGTCGGACCCTCGCGCCGCGTCCGGCGCGACGCACGGGGCACCGTCCGCGCGCGCGTCGTTCGACGTCGCCGCGTCGCTGTGGTCGACGCCGCCCGCCGACCTCGACGCCGAGGCCGCGCGCCTCGCCACGGCCGGGCTGCGCCGCTGGCACTGGGACGTCTCCGACGGCGCGTTCGCGGCGCCCGGCGGGTTCGACCCCGCGACCGTCGCGCGCCTGACCGCCGCGACCGGGCTGCCCGGCGAGGCGCACCTCATGGTCACCGACCCGCGCCCCGTGCTCGACGCGTGGGCCGAGGTCTGCGGCACGGTGATCGTGCACGCCGAGGCCACCGGCTGGCGCGAGGCGGTCGAGCACGTCCGCGCGCGGGGTGCGCGCCCGGGCGTCGCGCTCTCCCCCGGCACGCCGCCCGACGTGCTCGCCGACCTGCCGGCCGACGTCGTCGTGCTGGTCATGGCGATCACGCCCGGGCAGGCGGGCAGCACGTTCCTGCCCGGCACGCCCGCGCGGCTCGACGCGCTCGCGGGCCGGCAC
>JAEYNO010000490.1 GCA_023412515.1 Actinomycetes bacterium | reverse complement strand
CAGCCAGCGCGAGCCCTGTGCGGCGCCGGCGCCGACCTCGAGCACGCGCGCCCCGCGCACGTCGCCCAGCAGGCCGGCCTGCGACTCGCGCAGGCCCTCGGGGCACCACAGCAGGTCGGCGGGGCCGAGGAAGGCGCCGTGCTCGTCGAGGTACGCGTCGGCGTTCGCGTCCCACCAGCCGCGCGCGGCGCGGCCCCCGGCCTCGGCGGGCACGTCGTGGTAGCCCGCGTCGGCGAGCGCGTCGTCCTGGGGTCCGTCAGCCACGTGCCCAGTCTGTCCGCACCACAACGCGTACCCAGCGGTAACACAGGTGTGACACAGCACACCTACCGTCGCGGGGGTTCCGCACGGCGCAGCGCACCGCTGCGTCCTGACGAAGGGTGGCACCAGTGAAGAGCAGGTGGCAGATCGTCGCCGTCGGCGTCGTGGCAGGGCTCGCCCTGACCGCGTGCGCCGCGAGCGACCGCGACGCGCAGGGCGGCACCACCGACGGAACGAGCGGCGGCGGCCGTGACACGTTCATCTTCGCGGCGTCCTCCGACCCCGCGTCGCTCGACCCGGCGCTCGCCAACGACGGCGAGTCGTTCCGCGTGGCGCGGCAGATCTTCGAGGGGCTCGTCGGCGTCGAGCCGGGCACGGCGGACCCCGCGCCGCTGCTCGCCGAGTCGTGGGACGTCAGCGACGACGGTCTGGAGTACACGTTCCTGCTCAAGGAGGGCGTCACGTTCCACGACGGCACCGACTTCGACGCGGACGCGGTGTGCTTCAACTTCGACCGCTGGAACGGCTTCACGGGCGTGCTGCAGTCCGAGTCGTTGTCGTACTACTGGCAGAAGGTCAACGGCGGCTTCGCGACGAGCGACGTCGAGAGCCTGAACGGCACGGGCAAGTACGAGTCGTGCGAGGCCCCCGACGCGAGCACCGCGGTGGTCCACCTCAGGAGCCCGCTGCCCGAGCTCGTGCCCGCGCTGTCGCTGCCCGCGTTCTCCATGCAGTCGCCCACCGCGCTGCAGGAGTACGACGCCGACGGCGTCACGGGGGAGGGCGACGCGCCCGTCCTGCCCGCGTACGCGACCGGCCACCCGACCGGCACCGGCCCCTACACCTTCGAGTCGTGGAGCCCCGGCGAGCAGGTCGTGCTGACCGCGTACGACGACTACTGGGGCGACCAGGGCCAGGTGCGCCGCATCGTCTTCCCGATCATCTCCGACGCGACCGCGCGGCGGCAGGCCCTGCAGGCCGGCGACATCGACGGCTACGACCTCGTCGGCCCCGCCGACGTCGTCGCGCTCGAGGACGCCGGGTTCCAGATCGTCAACCGCGAGCCGTTCAACATCCTCTACCTCGGCATGAACCAGGCGAACCCCGACCTGGCCGACCCGCGGGTGCGCCAGGCGATCGCGTACGCCATCAACAAGGAGGCGCTCGTCGCGCAGACGCTCCCCGAGGGCACGGAGGTCGCGACGAACTTCGTCCCGCCGTCGGTCGCGGGCTGGAACCCCGACGTCGAGCAGTACGCGTACGACCCGGACAAGGCGAAGGCGCTGCTCGCGGAGGCCGGCAAGTCCGACCTCACGATCGACTTCAACTACCCGACCAACGTGTCGCGGCCCTACATGCCGACGCCCGAGCAGGTCTTCACCGCGGTCTCGGCGGACCTCGAGGCCGTCGGCATCACGGTCAACGCCGTGCCCGACCCCTGGAACCCCGAGTACCTCGACAAGATCCAGGGCGGTGCCGACCACGGTCTGCACCTGCTGGGGTGGACCGGCGACTACAACGACACCTACAACTTCATCGGCGTGTTCTTCGGGGGCCCGTCGAACGAGTGGGGCTTCGACGACCCGGCCCTCTTCCAGGCCGTCAACGACGCGCGCTACGTCGCGGACGTCGACGAGCAGAAGGCGGCCTACGAGCGGGCCAACGCGGCGATCATGGACTTCCTGCCGGGGGTCCCGCTCGCGCACCCGGTCCCGTCGCTCGCGTTCAAGGCCGACGTCAAGGGCTACCCGGCCTCGCCGGTCCAGGACGAGGTCTACAACGTCGTCACGCTCGGCGACTGAGGGAGCGGCACCACCCGATGACCCGACTGATCCTGCGGCGCCTCGCGCTGCTCGTCCCGACCCTGCTCGGGCTGTCGGTCCTGCTGTTCCTGTGGGTGCGCGCTCTCCCGGGCGGGCCGGCGACGGCCCTCCTGGGGGAGCGCGCGACCCCCGAGGCGGTCGAGCGGATCAACCAGCTCTACGGGTTCGACCGGCCGTTGCCGCAGCAGTACGTGCAGTGGCTCGGCCAGCTCCTGCAGGGCAACTTCGGCGTCTCGACGCGCACGGGTCGGCCCGTGCTCGACGAGTTCCTCGCACGGTTCCCGGCGACGGTCGAGCTGTCGCTCGTGGCGCTGGTCGTCGCGGTCGGGCTCGGCATCCCGCTGGGCTACCTCGCGGCCCGCCACCAGGGGCGTGCGCTCGACCACGCCGCCGTCGTGCTGTCCCTGCTGGGCGTCACGGTGCCGGTGTTCTTCCTCGCGTTCCTGCTCAAGTGGCTGTTCGCCGTGCAGCTCGGCTGGTTCCCGTCCTCGGGTCGCCAGGACCCCGCGATGATCGCGACCCACCCCACGGGGTTCTACGTGCTCGACGGCCTCATGACGCGCGAGTGGGACGCGAGCTGGGACGCCGTCGTGCACCTCGTGCTGCCGGCGCTCGCGCTCGGCTCGATCCCGCTCGCGATCATCGCGCGCATCACGCGCGCGTCCGTCATCGACGTGCAGCACGCGGACTACGTGCGCACCGCCCGGGCCAAGGGCCTGTCGGCGCCGCACGTGCGCCGACGCGTGATCCTGCACAACGCGATGCTCCCGGTGTCCACGACCATCGGGCTGCAGGTCGGCCTGCTGCTCTCCGGCGCGGTGCTCACCGAGACGGTGTTCGCGTTCCCCGGCGTCGGCAAGTTCCTCGCCGACGCGGTGTTCGACCTCGACTACGCCGTGCTGCAGGGCTTCATCCTGCTCATCGCCGTGGTCTACGCCCTCGTGAACCTCGCGGTGGACGTGTCGTACGGCCTGATCGACCCGAGGATGAGGACGCGATGAGCGCACCCGAGGTGTACGAGGTCCCGCAGGCGCCGGTCGACCCGGGGGACGCGCTCGCGGAGGACCGACGCGCGGGCGAGGCCCTGTGGCGGGTCGCGGCGCGGCGCCTGGTCCGCAACCCCGCGGCGCTGCTCGGGGCCGCGATCGTCGTCGCGTTCGTCCTGGTCGCGCTGCTCGCGCCGGTGCTCGCGCAGTACCCGGCCGGCGCCCTGCCGGGCCGGGCCGACGTGCGGCCGACCTTCATCCCGGGCCCGTCGGCCGCGCACCCGCTGGGCCTCGACCGGTACGGCGCCGACGTGCTCTCGCAGCTGATCTGGGGTGCCCGGTCGTCGTTGCTGATCGGCGTGCTGTCGACGCTGCTCGGCCTGGCGGGAGGTGCGGCGCTGGGGCTGCTCGCGGGCGCTTTCGGCGGCTGGGTCGACTCGGTCGCGATGCGGCTGGTCGACCTCATGCTCGCGGTGCCGAGCCTGCTGCTCGCGGTGTCGATCGCGGCGGTCGCCGGCCAGACGCCGTCGGCGGTGGTCGTCGCGATCGGCGTCGTGCAGGTGCCGGTCTTCGCGCGGCTGCTGCGCGGCTCGATGCTCGCGCAACGCGGGCAGGACTACGTGCTCGCCGCTCGCTCGCTGGGGCTCTCGCGCCGCACCGTGACGATGAGCCACGTGCTGCCCAACAGCGTGTCGCCCGTGATCGTGCAGGCGACGCTGCTGCTCGCGACGGCGGTGATCGAGGCCGCCGCGCTGTCGTTCCTCGGCCTGGGTGGCGGCTCGCCCACGACCGCCGAGTGGGGGCGCATGCTCGTCGCCGCGCAGAACGAGCTCGAGATCGCGCCGCGCCTCGCGCTGTGGCCCGGCGTCTGCATCTCGGTGACCGCGCTGGGGTTCACGTTGTTCGGCGAGGCGCTGCGCGAGGCCCTCGACCCGCGATCGAGGAGGCGGTGAGCGTGACGAGCGCACCCGGCACCACCGGCGGCGACCGGCCGCTGCTGAGCATCCGTGACCTCGAGGTGACGTTCCGCACCGAGGCGGGCCCGGCCACCGCCGTGCGGGGCGTGTCCTTCGACGTCCGTGCGGGCGAGACGGTGGCCGTCGTGGGGGAGTCCGGCTCCGGCAAGTCGACGACCGCGGCCGCCGTCATCGGTCTGCTCGCCGGCAACGGCGCCGTGACCGGCGGGCAGATCCTCTTCGACGGCGAGGACCTCGTCGGCTACGACGACGCCGCGATGCACCGCCTGCGCGGCGCGCTCATCGCGATGGTGCCGCAGGACCCGATGTCGAACCTCAACCCCGTGCGCCGGGTCGGCGCGCAGGTCGACGAGGCGCTCGTCGACAACGGTGTCGTCCGCGGCCGCGGGGTGCGCGCCCGCACGGTCGAGCTGCTGGCCGAGGCCGGGCTGCCGGACGCGGCGCGGCGCGCGCAGCAGTACCCGCACGAGTTCTCGGGGGGCATGCGCCAGCGCGCGCTCATCGCGATGGGCCTCGCGGCGCGCCCGGAGCTGCTCATCGCCGACGAGCCCACGTCCGCGCTCGACGTCACGGTGCAGCGCACGATCCTCGACGGGCTCACGGACCTCACCGACCGGCTCGGCGTCGCCGTGCTGCTCATCACGCACGACCTGGGCCTGGCGGCCGAGCGCGCCGACCGGGTCGTCGTGATGTACCGCGGCGAGGTCGTCGAGCAGGGCGCCGCGCGCACGTTGCTGACGGACCCGCAGCACGAGTACACGCGGCGGCTGCTCGCCGCCGCACCGTCGCTCGCGTCGCGGCGCATCGAGCTCGCGCGGCAGGGCGTCGCGGTCGCGCAGCCCGCGGGTGAGGACCTCCTCGCGCCGACCGCGGCCGCGCGTGACGGCGCCGCCGGACCGGCGGGCGACGACGTGCGCCCCCTCGTCGAGGTCGACCGCGTCACGAAGGTGTTCCGCCTGCGCGGGCGCGGGCTGCTCGGTCGCGGTGCCGAGCTGACCGCCGTCGACGACGTGAGCTTCGTGATCCCGCGCGGGCGCACCGTCGCGGTCGTGGGGGAGTCGGGCTCGGGCAAGTCCACGGTCGCGCGGATGATGCTCGACCTGCTGCCGCCGACGTCGGGGTCGATCCGGTTCGACGGTACCGACGTCGCGTCGCGCGACCGTGCGGGCGAGGTCGCGTTCCGCCGGCGCGTGCAGCCGATCTTCCAGGACCCGTACGCGTCGCTCGACCCGTTGTTCACGGTGTACCGCACGGTCGAGGAGCCGTTGCGCGCGCACGGTCTCGGCGACCGAGCGGCGCGGCGCGCGCGGGTCCGGGAGCTCATGGACCAGGTCGCGCTGCCCGCGGACCTGCTGCGCCGCTACCCGGCCGAGCTCTCGGGCGGCCAGCGGCAGCGTGTCGCGATCGCGCGGGCGCTCGCGCTGGAGCCCGAGCTCGTGGTGTGCGACGAGGCGGTCTCGGCGCTCGACGTCGTCGTGCAGTCGCAGATCCTGCACCTGCTCGCCGACCTGCAGGCGCGGCTCGGCCTGTCGTACCTGTTCATCAGCCACGACCTGGCCGTGGTCCGGCAGATCGCCGACCACGTGTGCGTCATGCAGGGCGGTCGGCTCGTCGAGCAGGGCACGGTCGACGACGTGTTCGGGGCGCCGCGCACCGCGTACACGCGCGCGCTGCTCGACGCGATCCCCGGCCGCGGCCTCGATCTCGGGCGCAGCGCCTGACGGCATGGGCGGGCCGTCGGCGCAGGTCGGCGGCCCGCACGGGACCGAAGGCACGCGGCGTGGTCGGCGTCGCTCGCTAGGGTGGTACCGGCGTCGCGTCGACGCGCGCCCCATCCCCCCGACCTCCCGGGGGTGACCCCTGCGAACGAGGAGCTGCAGCGTGCGAGTCGGTCTGCTGACCGGAGGCGGCGACGTCCCGGGCCTGAACGCCGCGATCCGAGCGGTCGTCAAGCGGGGGGAGGGTGAGCACGGGCACTCGATCATCGGCTTCCGCAACGGCTGGAAGGGCGTCGTCGACGGGGACGTCATGCCGATGGGACGCCAGCACATCCGCAACGTCCTGCCCACGGGCGGCACGCTCCTGGGCACCGCACGGTTCCACCCGCACGCGTCCGACGGCGGGCTCGACGCCGTGCTCGCGACCCTCGAGGCCGAGCGGATCGAGGCCCTCATCTGCATCGGCGGCGACGGCACGCTGCACGCGGCGAGCAAGGTGGCCGAGGCGGGCGTGAAGGTCGTCGGCATCCCGAAGACGATCGACAACGACGTGTGGGGCACCGACGCGTCGATCGGCTTCGACACCGCCGTCAGCATCGCGACCGAGGCGATCGACCGCATCCACACCACGGCGGAGTCCCACAACCGCGTGATGATCGTCGAGGTCATGGGTCGCACCGCCGGCTGGATCGCCGTGACGTCCGGCATCGCGGGCGGCGCCGAGCTCGTGCTCGCGCCCGAGGACCCGTTCGACATCGACAAGGTCGTGAAGTTCCTCAAGCACCGGCACCGCGCGCACGCGAGCTTCTCGATCCTCGTGGTCGCGGAGGGCGCCGTGCCGGCCGAGGGCACGTCGATGCACTACGAGACGCAGGTCGGCAAGTTCGGGGAGATCGTCGCCGGCGCGATCGGCGAGCGGCTCAAGGTCGAGATCGAGCAGCGCACGGGGTTCGACACGCGCGTGACGGTGCTGGGGCACACGCAGCGCGGCGGGATCCCCACGGCGGCCGACCGCATCCTCGCGTCGCGCTTCGGCGTGGCGGCGATCGACGCCGTGACGGCGGGCACGACGAACGTCATGACGGCGATCCGGGGCGAGGAGGTCGTGCTCGTCCCGATCCAGGAGATCGCCGGGAAGGTCAAGCACGTCCCGCAGGACCTGCTGACCGTCGCGCGGGCGCTCGCCTGACGGCCCCTTTGCCTGTGCCGCCGTCCACCCGATAGGGTGGACGGCGGTGATACGCGCGCTCTCGCGTTCTCGCCCTGCTCGTGGTCCGGCCGTCGGCCGACGTCGGGGGCGGGTTCCGGGAACACCCGGGCGATCGGCGCTGTTGCCGAGACGACACCACTCCTGTCCGCACTACATCCTGTCCGCATCGGAGCCCACCCCTACATGAGCATCTCCACCCCCGCGAAGCCCGCCGCCCCGCAGGTCGCGGTGAACGACATCGGTTCGGCCGAGGACTTCCTCGCCGCGATCGACGCCACCATCAAGTACTTCAACGATGGCGACATCGTCGAGGGCACCATCGTCAAGGTCGACCGCGACGAGGTCCTGCTCGACATCGGTTACAAGACCGAGGGCGTCATCCCCTCCCGCGAGCTGTCCATCAAGCACGACGTGGACCCCGGTGAGGTCGTCAAGGTCGGCGACGAGGTCGAGGCCCTGGTCCTCCAGAAGGAGGACAAGGAGGGTCGGCTGATCCTGTCCAAGAAGCGCGCGCAGTACGAGCGGGCGTGGGGCACGATCGAGAAGATCAAGGAGGAGGACGGCGTCGTCACCGGCACCGTCATCGAGGTCGTCAAGGGTGGTCTCATCCTCGACATCGGCCTGCGCGGCTTCCTGCCCGCCTCCCTCGTCGAGATGCGTCGTGTCCGCGACCTCCAGCCGTACGTCGGCAAGGAGATCGAGGCCAAGATCATCGAGCTCGACAAGAACCGCAACAACGTGGTCCTGTCGCGCCGCGCGTGGCTCGAGCAGACGCAGTCCGAGGTGCGCTCCACCTTCCTGCAGACCCTGCAGAAGGGCCAGGTCCGTCCCGGCGTCGTGTCCTCGATCGTCAACTTCGGCGCGTTCGTCGACCTGGGCGGCGTGGACGGCCTCGTGCACGTCTCCGAGCTGTCCTGGAAGCACATCGACCACCCGTCCGAGGTCGTCGAGGTCGGCCAGGAGGTCACGGTCGAGGTGCTCGAGGTCGACTTCGACCGCGAGCGGGTCTCCCTGTCGCTGAAGGCGACGCAGGAGGACCCGTGGCAGGCGTTCGCCCGGACGCACGCCATCGGCCAGGTCGTCCCCGGCAAGGTCACCAAGCTCGTCCCGTTCGGTGCGTTCGTGCGCGTCGAGGACG
>JAEYNO010000483.1 GCA_023412515.1 Actinomycetes bacterium | reverse complement strand
GTGACACGCCGGAAGGGGCGGACCGTCAGCGGCCGGCGACGATCTCCCGCATGAGCGCGGCGGTCTCGCTCGGGGTCTTGCCGACACGGACGCCGACGGCCTCGAGCGCCTCCTTCTTCGCCTGGGCCGTGCCGGACGAGCCGGAGACGATGGCGCCGGCGTGCCCCATCGTCCGGCCCTCGGGGGCCGTGAAACCCGCCACGTACCCGACGACCGGCTTGGTGACGTGCTCGCGGATGAAGGCCGCCGCGCGCTCCTCGGCGTCGCCGCCGATCTCGCCGATGAGGACGATCGCCTCCGTGTCGGGGTCCGCCTCGAACGCCGCGAGCGCGTCGATGTGCGTGGTGCCGATGACCGGGTCGCCGCCGATGCCGATGCACGTGGAGAACCCGAGGTCCCGCAGCTCGTACATCATCTGGTAGGTCAGCGTGCCGGACTTCGACACCAGGCCGATGCGGCCGGGGCCGGTGATGTCGGCGGGGATGATGCCGACGTTCGACTTCCCGGGGCTGATGAGGCCCGGGCAGTTGGGGCCGACGAGGCGCACGCCCTTGTCCTGCGCGTACGCGAAGAACTCGGCGGTGTCGGCCACCGGCACGCCCTCGGTGATGATGACGACGAGCGGGACGCCCGCGTCGACGGCCTCGACGACCGCGGCCTTGGTGAAGGCCGGCGGCACGAAGATGACGGACACGTCGGCGCCGGTCTGCGCGACCGCGTCGGCGACGGTGCCGAAGACGGGCACGTCGACCGTGCCGTCGCCGTGCGGGAACGTCACCGACGTGCCGGCCTTGCGCGGGTTCACGCCGCCGACCACCTGCGTGCCGGACGCGAGCATGCGGGTCGTGTGCTTCTGGCCCTCCGACCCCGTCATGCCCTGGACGATGACCTTGGACTCCTCGGTGAGGAAGATCGCCATGGTGTGTCTGCTTCTCTCTGGTCGGGGGTCTCAGGCGGTGTGGGCGAGCTCGGCGGCCTTGTCGGCCCCGCCGTCCATCGTGTCGGCCAGCGTGACGAGCGGGTGCGCGGCCTGCGCGAGGATCGCGCGGCCCTCCACGACGTTGTTGCCGTCGAGGCGCACGACGAGCGGCTTGGACGCCTCGTCGCCGAGGATCTCGAGCGCCGCGACGATGCCGTTCGCGACCGCGTCGCACGCCGTGATGCCGCCGAAGACGTTGACGAACACCGACTTCACCTGCGGGTCCGACAGGATGATGTCGAGGCCCGCGGCCATGACCTCGGCGGACGCGCCGCCGCCGATGTCGAGGAAGTTGGCGGGCTTGACCCCGCCGTGCGCCTCGCCCGCGTACGCGACGACGTCGAGCGTGCTCATGACGAGCCCGGCACCGTTGCCGATGATGCCGACCTCGCCGTCGAGCTTGACGTAGTTGAGGTCCTTCTCCTTGGCGCGCGCCTCGAGCGGGTCGGCCGCGGCCGCGTCCTCGAGCTGCGCGTGGTCGGCGTGCCGGAAGTCCGCGTTGGCGTCGAGCGTGACCTTGCCGTCGAGCGCGACGACGTCGCCCTCCTCGGTGAGCACGAGCGGGTTGACCTCGACGAGCGTCGCGTCCTCCTCGCGGTACACGGTCCACAGCTTCTGCAGGACGTCGGCGACCTTCGGCGCGATCTCGGGCGCGAAGCCGGCGGCGGCGACGATCTCGTCGGCCTTCGCCCGGTCGATGCCCGTGCGCGGGTCGACCGCGACCTTGGCGAGCGCGTCGGGGCGCTCGACCGCGAGCTGCTCGATCTCCATGCCGCCCTCGACCGAGCACATCGCGAGGTAGCGACGCTCGGCGCGGTCGAGCAGCAGCGAGAAGTAGAACTCCTGGGCGATGCGCGCACCGGCCGCGATCATCACGCGGTGCACGGTGTGACCCTTGATGTCCATGCCGAGGATCTCGCCGGCCTTCTCGGCGGCTTCGTCGGCGGACCGGGCGATCTTGACGCCGCCCGCCTTGCCGCGGCCGCCCGTCTTCACCTGGGCCTTGACGACGACCACGCCGCCCTCGGGCGGCAGCAGGCGCTCCGCCGCCGCGCGGGCCTCGTCGGGCGTCGTGGCGACGATGCCGCCGAGCACGGGCACGCCGTGCTTCTCGAAGATGTCACGTGCCTGGTACTCGAACAGGTCCACCTGGTCCGGTTCCTCTCGTCACCACCGCGGCGGCCCGGTGCGGCCGCGTCGCCGCAGTGATCGTATCGCCGGGACCGAGGTCCCTCGACATCAAGAGACTGTGGGCGGGGTCACGTCGCCGCCGCCCGGTTCGCTACGGTCGTCCCGTGCCCGACTCCCGCCGGGCGGTGCTCGACCGGGTCACCGCCGTCGTCCCCGCCGCGGACACCCTGGGCCGGCCGGTGCTCGTCGCCGTCGACGGCGTGGACGGCGCGGGCAAGACCACGTTCGCGGACGCGCTGGGCGGCGCGCTCGCCGACCGCGGCGCAGCGGTGCTGCGCGCCTCGGTGGACGGCTTCCACCGACCCGCGGCCGAGCGCTATCGCCGCGGGCGGAGCAGCCCCGAGGGCTTCTACCGCGACTCCTACGACCTCGACGCGTTCTGCTCCGTGCTGCTCGACCCGCTGCGTGCGGGTGACCGCGGCCCGCGGCGCGTGCGGACCGCGGTGCGGGACGTGCGAACGGACACCGACCCGGGGCTGCCGTGGCGTACCGTCCCGCGCACGACCGTGCTCGTGGTCGACGGGATCTTCCTGCAGCGCGCCGAGCTCGCCGACCGCTGGGACGTCACGGTCTGGCTCGACGTGCCGTTCGACGTGACGTACGCGCGCATGGCCGTGCGGGACGGCTGCCCGCCCGACCCCGACGACCCGGCGAACGCGCGGTACCGCCAGGGGCAGGCCCTCTACCTCGCCGAACGTGATCCGGCCGGCCGCGCCGACGTCGTCCTGGACAACGCCGACCCCGGCCGGCCGCGGATCGTGCGCGGCGCCTGAGCGGGGGCTCAGTCCTCGACGACGGGGACGTCCGTGAGGCGGAACGGCGCCCGCCCGGCGATGCGGTTCTCCGGGGAGCCCGGGTGGTAGCGCGGCGCGACGTCGAGCGTCACGACGTCCTCGCCCGTGTCGGGCCACACGACCGTGACCGCACGCGTGGCTCCCGGCTCGACGTCGTTGACGACGCGGTCCGTCAGCGGGTCGCGTGCGCCGCTGTCCGCGTCCCGCACGTAGTCGACCGGGTAGAGCCGCGTCCCGCCGGACACGAGCGTCACGTTGGTGGGCGCGAACTGCAGCTGCGGGTCGAGCGTGCCGCGTGCGTCCCACGCACCCACCGCGAGCGAGCCGAGCGACAGGGGCGCGACTCCGGTGTTCGTGACCTCGAGCGTCCCCACGAGGTAGCGACCGACCCGCCGGACCTCGGGCAGTCGCACGTCGAACGTCGCGCCGTCGTCGGTGACGGACACGCCGGTCGCCCCCGGGGCGACCGCCCCCTCGGCGTCGGGCAGCGCCTCGGCGTCCGGGACGACCGGTGCGACGTCGGCCGGCTCGGAGGACGGGACCAGCACGAGCGCGACCCGCCGGTTGACGGCCCGCTCTCCCTCGCCGGTGCCCGCGACGAGTGGCTCGCTCTCGCCGCGCCCCTCGACGGTCACGTCGTACGCGGCCAGGTCGACGAGCTCCCCGAGCCGGGTCGCGACCGTCTGCGCGCGACGCTGCGACAGCTCGAGGTTGTACGCCTCGTCCCCCTGGTCGTCGGTGTGACCGACGACCGTGAGGGCTCCGCCGCCGTGCGCGGCCACCTGCGCGGCGGCGGTCCGCAGCGCGGCGTCCGCCTCGGGGGCGAGCTGGTCGGAGTCGAACGCGAACAGCACGTCGGACGACACCGCGACCTCGACCTCGTCGGCGCTCTGCCGCGTCCGGACCTGCCCGGCCAGCGACTCGGTGTACGACTCCAGCGATGCCGTCAGCGCGTCGCCGGCCGGCTCCCCGGCCAGCTCGGCGGGCGGCACGGTGAGTGCGCCGGCGGCGTCCGCCGCCACGACCGGCACGTCCCGCACCCAGCCGACCCGCGGCAGCAGCACGTCGACCGCGTCGTCGTCGACCGCGGGGAACGCGGCGTAGACGACCTCGTCGCCGCCGGCCGCCTCGGCGGCCGCCTCCGTCGCGGGCCCCCCGGGGCTGCTGTTCCCCGTCGCGAGCGGCCGGTCCGCGGTGGTGCGCAACACGGTCGTGACGGTCCCCGCGTCGGGGTCCACGAGACGCACGCCGCTCGGGGCCGGCGAGGACGTCGCCCCGTAGACGTGCCACAGGGCGAGACGCAGGGCGGGCGACGTCGTGGGGGCGGCGATGCGCAGCACGCCGACGTCGTCGTGCAGCGCGAGCGGCCCCACCTCGACGGCGACCTGCTCGCCGTCGAGCAGCGCCTCGACGACCACGGGCTCGACGCCGGCCTCCGCGGCGGCGGGCGTCGTCGCCGACGCCGACCCCGTCGGCTCCGGCTCGGGGCCGCCGCCCGTGCACGCGGCCAGCAGCACCACCAGGGTCACCGCACCCGCCACCGCCACCGACCTGCGCATCCGTGCTCCGTCCGTCGTCCCGTCTCGCGGGCGCGCCTCGCACGTCGCCCCGGCGGCGAACACCCTAGCGACGAGCGCCGGTCGAAGCAGGGTGAGGACTCACGGGCGGAGCGGCGGACGCGACGTCATCGCCGCCCCGCGCGGGTCAGAGCTTCGTGACGGGTGAGTAGCGGAGCAGGAGGCGCTTCGCGCCGTGCGTCCCGAAGTCGATCTTCGCGACCGCGTTCTGGCCGGCGCCCTCGATCGCGATGACGGTGCCGAGCCCGTAGGAGTCGTGCGTGACCTTGTCGCCGACGTCGAGGTCGGGCACGTCGCCGCGGGGTGTCGCGGACCCGAACGAGGCACCCGTGCGCGGCAGCGGCTCGCGCCGCTCGGTGCGCACGGGCCCGTTGCCCGCGCCCGACGATCCGCGCTCCGACCACGACGACGACCCGCGGCCCCCGGACCCGAAGCCCGAGCCCCAGCCGCCGCGCAGCCGCGACGTCGAGGACTCCCGGCGACGCCAGTCGACCAGCTCGTCAGGGATGTCGTCGAGGAAGCGGCTGGGCGGGAACTCGTTGGGTGTGCCCCACGCCGTCCGCAGCGCGGCGCGCGACACGTACAGCCGCTGCCGCGCCCGGGTGAGCCCGACGTACGCGAGGCGCCGCTCCTCGGCGAGCTGGTCGGGGTCGGCCAGGGACCGCATGTGCGGGAACGTGCCGTCCTCCATGCCCGTGAGGAAGACGACCGGGAACTCCAGGCCCTTGGCGGTGTGCAGCGTCATGAGCGTGACGACGCCCGCGGCCGCCGCGGCGGCCGCCTCGGCCTCGGCGTCGGCACCGTCCGGCGTGGGGATCTGGTCGGAGTCCGCGACGAGCGACACGCGCTCGAGGAAGTCCGTGAGATCACCCTCGGGGTCGGACTGCTCGAACTCGGAGGCGACCGCGTGCAGCTCGGCGAGGTTGTCGACGCGCGAGCCGTCCTGCGGGTCGTCGCTGCCGCGCAGGTTCGCCAGGTAGCCGCTGCGGTCGAGCACGGCACCGAGCACCTGCGCCGGGCCGGCGCCTGACGCCGCGAGGTCGCGCAGCCCGTCGAGCATCTCCTGGAACGCCCGCAGGCCGGTGACGGCGCGCGTGCCGAGCCCGGGCACCTCGTCGAGACGCGCGAGCGCGGCGCCGAACGAGATCCGCTCGCGCTCGGCGAACGCCGCGACCATCGACTCCGAGCGCTCCCCCAGGCCGCGCTTGGGCTCGTTGAGGATGCGCCGCGTGCTGACGTCGTCGTCGGGGTTCGCGACCGCGCGCAGGTAGGCGATCGCGTCCTTGATCTCCTTGCGCTCGTAGAAGCGCGTGCCGCCGACCACCTTGTAGGGCAGGCCGACGCGCACGAGCACCTCCTCGAGCGCGCGGGACTGCGCGTTCGCGCGGTAGAAGATCGCGACGTCGCCGGGACGCACGCCGTCGGAGTCGCCGAGACGGTCGATCTCCTCGGCGACGAACCGCGCCTCGGCGTGCTCGTCGTCGGCGACGTACGCGACGATCTGCGCACCCGCGCCCGAGTCGGTCCACAGCCGCTTGGGCTGCCGCCCGGGCACCTTCGACACGACCGCGTTGGCGGCCGAGAGGATGGTCTGCGTCGAGCGGTAGTTCTGCTCGAGCAGGATCGTGGTGGCGTCGGGGTAGTCGGCCTCGAACTCGAGGATGTTGCGGATCGACGCGCCGCGGAACGCGTAGATCGACTGGTCGGCGTCGCCGACGACCGTGAGCTCGCCGCGCCCCACGCCGTCCGGCGCGCCGGCGTCGTCCTGCGCGCCGACGCCGACGAGCTCGCGCACCAGCACGTACTGCGCGTGGTTGGTGTCCTGGTACTCGTCGACCAGCACGTGCCGGAACCGCCGCCGGTAGTGCTCGGCGACCTGCGGGAACGCCTGCAGCAGGTGCACGGTGCGCATGATGAGGTCGTCGAAGTCGAGCGCGTTGGCCTGCTGCAGCCGCTGCTGGTACCGCGTGTAGACCTGCGCGAGCACGGTGTCGAACTCGTCGGCGCGGCCGCCGCCGTTGCTGGCCGCGAACGCGTCGGGGTCGACCAGCTCGTCCTTGAGCGCCGAGATCTTGTGACCCAGCGACTTGGCCGGGAACTTCTTCGGGTCGAGCTCGAGCTCGCGCGCGACGAGCGTGAGCAGGCGCTGCGAGTCGGCCTGGTCGTAGATCGAGAAGCTCGTGCGCAGACCGAGCGTCGCGGCCTCGCGCCGCAGGATGCGCACGCACGCCGAGTGGAACGTCGAGACCCACATGCGCTGCGCCGACGAGCCGACGAGCTGCTCGACGCGCTCGCGCATCTCGGCCGCGGCCTTGTTGGTGAACGTGATCGCGAGGATCTCGCCCGCGCGCGCCCGCCGGGTCGCGAGCAGGTGCGCGATGCGGTGCGTCAGCACGCGGGTCTTGCCCGACCCGGCGCCGGCGACGATGAGCAGCGGGCCGCCCGCGTGCAGCACGGCCGCGCGCTGCTGCGGGTTGAGGCCGTCGAGCAGCGCGGCGGCGCGCGCCTCGTCGGCGGCGGTGCGCTCGTCGGCGGTCGCGTCGTCGCCGCGCGGGGGGACGACGAGCGGCAGCCCCGACGACTCGCCCGCGTGCGAGCGGGTGGTGGCGGGGCCGAACAGGGGCAGGGAGTCGAACAGCGACGTCATGGCAGCACCAGCCTAGGCGCCGCCACCGACACGACGGGACGACGCCCGCCATGCCGGTGCGCGCACCGGCACGACGGCGTCAGCGCCAGAGCACGGCGATCGCGACGTTGAGCGCCGTCAGCCCGGCGATCCCACCGAGGTAGCCGCGCGTCACGACGTCGGGGCGCCGCCGCCCGACGACCACGAGCGCCGTGACGGCCAGCGCGACCACGAGCTTGACGGCGATCTTCACGTTGTTCGGCTCGTGCCCCGCGACGCCGGACGACGCGAGCCCGACCAGCACGATGCCGGTCACGAGTGCCGTCAGCACGCCGTGGAACGTGCCCGGGTTGAGGGTCACGCCCTTCATCCCGGCGAGCACGCCGCCGAACACCATCGCCCACCCGAGCAGGTGGAGCACCACGAGAGCTCCGTAGACCACGTCCATGACCCCACCCTAGGCGATCTGACACGCTGTCAGATCGCTGCGACCGCCCGCGGCACGTGACAACCGCCACGCCACCGCACACGCACACGCCCGCACCGCACCGCACCGCCGGACAGGCTCCCGGCTCGACGGACAGGCGCACGCCGCTGTCCGTGGACCGCCGCGGTGTCCGTGGACCGCGGCGGTGTCCGTGGACCGCGGCGGTGTCCGTCGGCGTCCCGCCCGCCCCCCCGCGCCCGCCCCCCCCGCCGCCCACCGGGTCAGCTCGTTGCGGTTCGACAGCTGCAGCTTGCGCAGCACCGCCGACACGTGCGTCTCGACCGTCTTCACCGAGATGAACAGCTCGCCGGCGACCTCGCGGTACGTGTACCCGCGCGCGATGAGCCGCATGACCTCGCGCTCGCGCGCCGAGAGCCGGTCGAGCTCGTCGTCGCCCGTCGCGACGTCGCCCGCGGCCGTGCCGAACGCGTCGAGCACGAACCCCGCGAGCCGCGGCGAGAACACCGCGTCGCCGCCCGCGACGCGCAGCACCGCGTCCGACAGCGTCTGCGGGTCGATGTTCTTGGTGACGTACCCGCGCGCACCGACGCGGATCACCGCGACCACGTCCTCGGAGGCGTCGGACACCGACAGCGCGAGGAACCGCGTGCCGGGCACGTCGACGCACCGCCGCACGACCTCGGCGCCGCCACCGCCGTCGCCGCCCGGCAGGTGCACGTCGAGCAGCACCACCGGCGGCGCGAGCTCGTGCACCACCCGCACGGCCTCGTCGACGTCCGACGCCTCCCCCACGACCCGCACGCGCGCGTCGAGCGACGCGCGCACGCCCGCCCGGAACATGTGGTGGTCGTCGACCAGCACCACGTCGACCTGCTCGCTCACGCGCCCCGCTCCTCGTCCTCGTCCGCCCCGGAGCCGCCGCGACCGACCGGCATCGCGAGGTGCACCTCCGTGCCCCGCTCGGGGCTGCTGCTGACGCGCGCGGTCCCGCCGCGCCGCCGTACGCGCCCCATGATGGACTCCCGCACGCCGAACCGGTCGGGACCGACCGCGTCGAGGTCGAAGCCGTCGCCCCGGTCGCGCACGAACACTTCGACGAGGTCCGACCCCACCTCGAGGTAGAGCGACACCGGGGGCCGGCCGTGCACGACCGCGTTGACGAGCGCCTCCCGCGTGGCCTGCAGCAGCGCGAGCGTGTCGGGCTCGGGCACGCGGTCCCCGACGACGACGACGTCGACGGCCACCGCCTCGCCGCTCGGCCCCGACCGCGAGTCCTCGACCTCCGCCACGACCGCGCGCAGCGCCGCGACGAGCGACGTGCCGGGCTCGTGCCGGTCGTCGTACAGCCACTCGCGCAGCTCGCGCTCCTGCGCGCGGGCCATGCGCGCGACCTCGACCGGCTCGTCGGCGCGCGCGCGGATCAGCGCGAGCGTCTGCAGCACCGAGTCGTGCAGGTGCGCCGCGATGTCCGCCCGTTCCGACTCGCGCGCGCGGGCCGCCCGCTCGTCC
>JAEYNO010000472.1 GCA_023412515.1 Actinomycetes bacterium | reverse complement strand
GGACGAGCTCCGCCTCGGCCGCGTTCCCGCGCGGCACGACGACGCGCGTCCGCCCGGCGGCGACGGCTGCGGCGACGGCCGGGAGCACGCCCCGCACGGGCCGCAGCCGGCCGTCGAGGCCGAGCTCGCCCAGGTGCACCCACCCCGCCACCGACGCGGCGTCGACGAGACCGGCGCCGGCGAGCGTCGCGATCGCGACGGCCAGGTCGAAGGAGGACCCCGTCTTGGGGAGCGTCGCCGGTGACAGGTTGACGGTGATCCTGCGGTTCGGCCACGCGAGGCCGCTCGAGGTGACGGCCGCGCGGACGCGGTCGCGCGCCTCGGCGAGCGACGCGTCGGGCAGCCCGACGAGCGTGAACGCCGGCAGCGACGGCGCGAGGTGGGACTCGACGTCCACCACGTGCCCCGTGAGCCCGACGAGGGCGACGGCGCTGGTGCGACCGAGCACTCAGACCACCCCCACGAGGTGCTCGACCTGCGCCGCACCGCTGCGCGGCACGACGACGGCGATCACGTCGACGCGCACCGAGCGGGCGCGGACGTCGTGCTCGCGCAGCCAGCGCGCCGTGAGGCGCCGCACGCGCGCCAGCTTGCGGAACGTCACCGCCTCGGCGGGGTGCCCGTAGGCGGTGGAGCGTCGGGTCTTCACCTCGACCGCGACGACCTCGTCGCCGTCGAGCGCGACGAGGTCGAGCTCCCCCTCCGTGCAGCGCCAGTTGCGCGCGAGCACCGTCCACCCGGCCTGCGTGACGAACCTCGCCGCCACGTCCTCGCCGTACCGCCCGACCGCGTCCTTCGCCCGCACGTCGACCACCTCCGGCGACGACACTGCGCCACGCGGCGGCGTGCCGGCGCCGCGTGGACGACCGTCGGTGCGACGCCGTGCGGTGCCCGGGGTTGGGGATGGCTCGGCGTCCTCGCGGGCGCCTCAGCGGGGAAAGCCGCTCCCGGACCCGAGATCGAGCTCGGCCTTGGCCAGCTCCTCGACGTTGACGTCCTTGAACGTCACCACGCGCACGGACTTCACGAACCGCGCCGAGCGGTACACGTCCCAGACCCACGCGTCGACCAGCGTGAGCTCGAAGTACACCTCGCCGGCCGCGGACCGCACCTGCAGGTCCACGTGGTTGGCGAGGTAGAACCGCCGCTCCGTCTCGACGACGTACGCGAAGAGACCGACCACGTCGCGGTACTCGCGGTACAGCGCGAGCTCCATGTCGGTCTCGTAGTTCTCCAGGTCCTCCGCGCTCACCGGACCATCATCCCCCATCGCACGGTCACGACGACGCGGCAGCGTCCCCGTCGGGCAGCAGGGGCTCGGCGCGCCACCCGGGGCCGCTCGTCACCACCGGCGGCTCCTGCACGGCCGGCAGCCGCCACGAGCGACGGTGCAGCGACGTGGGGCCGTGCTCCCGCAGCGCCGCGAGGTGCTCGGGCGCGGCGTACCCCTTGTTCTCGTCCCAGCGGTACGCGGGGTGGTCGGCGGCGTGCCGCACCATCAGCGCGTCGCGCTCGCACTTGGCCAGGACGCTCGCGGCGGCCACGCTCGCGCACGAGCGGTCCGCCTTGACCCGCAGGTGCACCACCGGCGGGTCGAACGCACGCGGCTCGGCGAACAGGTCGTCCTGCGTGCCGAACAGGTCGGGCTCGGGCGGCGTCAGCCAGTCGTGCGAGCCGTCGAGCACCACGGCGTCGACCCGTTCGACGACGTCGAGCACCCGCAGCAGGGCCCGCGTGCCGGCGAGGCGCAGCGCCGCGACGATGCCGCGCTCGTCGATCTCGCCAGGCGAGGCGTGGCCGACAGCACGCGCGACGCCCCACCGGCCGAGAGCGGGCAGCAGCGCCTCGCGCGCCGCAGGGGTGAGCAGCTTCGAGTCGGCGACGCCGCGCGGCGCGGACCGCGTCGTCGCGTCCACCACGACCACACCCACCGACACGGGGCCGGCGAGCGAGCCGCGGCCGACCTCGTCCATCCCCGCGACGTAGCGCAGACCGGTCCGCAGCAGGGCTCGCTCGTGCCGCAGGTGCGGCGGTGTGCGCGGCGCGGCACGGCGCGGTGCGCGCACCACCCGCGGGGTCCGTCCGACGTCGACCTGGGTCATCCGGCGTCGGGCACGTTCGCGAACACGTCGGACGGGTTGCTCAGGACCGTGAACCGGTCGAGCGGCCACACGGTGACGAACGCGACGCCGACGACGTTCTCCATCGGCACCGAGCCGCCCCCGGGCCGCCCCATGTTGCGCCGCGAGTCCGCGGACTGCTGCCGGTTGTCGCCCATGAGCCACAACGAGTCCGCGGGCACGACGACGTCGAACGCCATCTCGCTGGGCTGGGACCCGGGCGCGAGGTACGTCTCGTCGAGGGGGACGCCGTTGACCGTCACCGGCTGGCCGGGCCCGGCGCACGCCACGTGGTCGCCGGGCAGCCCGATCACGCGCTTCACGAGGTGCTCGCCGGCGTCCTGCGGGAGCAGCCCGACGAACGTTAGCGCCTCGTTGGTGGCCTCGGCGAGCGCGCTGCGGGGCTTGTGCACCTCGGGCGTGAGCCAGCCGCCCGGGTCCTTGAACACGACGATGTCGCCGCGGCGCAGGTCGAACGGCCCGGGCGTGAGCTTGCTGACGAGGATCCGGTCGTTCTCGACGAGGGTGTCGTGCATCGACTGGGACGGGATGAAGAACGCCTGCACGAGGAACGTCTTCACCACCAGCGACAGCACGAGCGCGCTGACCAGGATGATCGCGGTCTCGCGCAGCCAGGACCAGGCCGTGCTGCGTCGTCGGGGCTCACGGTCGCGCCGGCGCCGCTGGGGCACGGTCTCCTCCTCTGCTCGCAGACCGTCCGCCGCCGCGGACGACGCGGGTGCGCCCGCGCTCGTCGGCGCCCACGACGGTCGGACGTCGTGCTGCTCGGGGGACGTGCGGGACGAGGACGGCGTCGGTCCCGTCCCCTCGGCGTGGGGCTGGCTCACCGACACACTCTGACACGGACCGGACACCCCGTGGGCGCGGACCCGGACCGCGAGACCGAACCTGGGCAGGACCTGGACGCGCTCGCGCCGCGTCGCTCGGGGACGACGACGGGCGGCCACCCGTGGGGTGACCGCCCGTCGTGACGTGCCGGGAGCGCGGGGCTCAGGCCTTCTTGGCCGGAGCCTGCTCGCGCTTCTCCTTGATCTTCGCCTTCTTGCCGCGAAGGGCGCGCAGGTAGTACAGCTTCGCGCGGCGGACGTCACCGCGCGTCACGACCTCGATCGAGTCGAGCGAGGGCGAGTGCACGGGGAACGTGCGCTCGACGCCGACGCCGAAGCTGATCTTGCGGATCGTGAACGTCTCGCGGACGCCGGCGCCCTGACGGGCGATGACGACACCCTGGAACGCCTGGACGCGGGAGCGGTTGCCCTCGACGACCTTCACGTTGACCTTGAGCGTGTCGCCGGGGCGGAACTCCGGGACGTCCTGGCGCAGCGATGCTGCGTCGATCGCGTCGAGCGTCTGCATGTCGTGTCGCTTCCCCGCCCTGCCGCAGGTCAGGAGCGTGATCGACGGGCGCACGCGCTGCCGGGGCAGGGCACGCGCCCGTGGTTCGGGTCTGGGTCGGTGGGACCGGGGGCCGTGGCCGTCCCGGGCCGCGCGTCGCTGTCACCCTCCCCTGCGGCAGAGAGGCGGCGGACGCACACCGAGGAGCAAGTCTGCCACACCGCACCGTCGCGGCCGAATCCGCGGCGGACGGTCCGCGCGGCCGACCGCCTCAGCCGCCGGGTCGCTGCTCCCAGCGCCCGTCCGTCACGCCCCACCCGCACGCCGCGAGCACCTCGAGGTCGTGACGGTCGAGCGTCGCGGGGTCGAGCGCCGTCAGCAGGTCCGGCCGGCGCCGCGCGGTGCGCTCGAGCGCCTGGTCGCGACGCCAGCGCTCGATGCGCGCGTGGTGGCCCGACAGCAGCACGTCGGGCACGTCGTGCTCGAGCCAGGACTGGGGCTTGGTGTAGACGGGGTACTCCAGCAGCCCGGCAGCACCGTGCGACTCCTCGACGAGCGACGCCGGGTTGCCGACCACGCCCGGCAGCAGCCGCGCCACGGCCTCGACCACGACGAGCGCCGCGACCTCGCCGCCGTTGAGCACGTAGTCGCCGAGCGACAGCTCGGTGACGCGGCCGCGGGCCGCGTAGTGCTCGACCACGCGCGCGTCGATGCCCTCGTAGCGGCCGCACGCGACGACGAGCTGCTGCTCGCCGGCGAGGTCCTCCGCCATGCGCTGCGTGAACCGGCGCCCGGCCGGCGACGGCACGATGAGGTGGGCCTCGGGCGTCATGACGTCGTCGAGCGCCCGTCCCCACACGTCGGGCCGCATGACCATGCCCGCGCCCCCGCCGAACGGCGTGTCGTCGACCGTGCGGTGCCGGTCGTCGGTCCAGTCCCGCAGGTCGTGCACGTGGAGGTCGAGCAGCCCGGACGTGCGCGCCTTGCCGACGAGCGACAGGTCGAGCGCGGCCAGGTACTCGGGGAAGATCGAGACGACGTCGACGCGCACGGCTCAGCCCTCGGCCGCGTCGCCGCGGGTCTCGTCGCTCACGACGAGGTGCTCGGCGTCGGCGGCGAGCAGCCCGCCGGGCGGGTCGAGCACGACACGACCGCCGGGCACGTCCACGACCGGGACGATGGCCTCGACGAACGGCACGAGCGTGCGCGCGCCGTCGGGCTCGCGGACGACGAGCAGGTCGTGCGCCGGGAGGTGCTCGAGGCCGACGACCTCGCCCAGCACGCGCCCGTCGGCGACGTGCTCGACCCGCAGGCCGACCAGCTCGTGCTGGTACCAGCCGTCCCCGTCGTCCTCGTCCTCGTCGGTGTCGACCAGGAGGTCGACGCCCCGCAGGGCCTCGACCGCGGTCCGGTCGGCGGCCTGGGCGAACGTCACGTACCACCGGCCCTGCGCGGTCCGCACGCGCACGACCTCGAGCGGACCCGCCGACGCCGGCTCGGTGACGAACCGCGCGCCGACGACGAACCGCTCGTCGGGCGCGTCGGTGCGCACGTCGAGCGCGACCTCGCCGCGCAGCCCGTGCGCGCGGCCGATCCGTGCCACGGTCAGCAGCATCGTCACTCCCTCCCCCGACGCGTCGTCGGGGACGACGACGGCCCGGCCCCTCGTCGAGGGACCGGGCCGTCGGGTGTCCTGGTCAGCGCCGGTCGACGTCGACCACGTCGACGCGCACCGCGCCGTCGGTCGACAGCGCGCCGACCACCGTGCGCAGCGCGCGGGCCGTGCGACCCGAGCGGCCGATGACGCGCCCGAGGTCCTCGGGGTGCACGCGCACCTCGAGCATCTCGCCGCGTCGCAGCGACGACGAGCGCACGCGCACGTCGTCGGGGTGGTCGACGATGCCCCGCACCAGGTGCTCGAGCGCGTCGGCCAGCATCAGGCCTGCTCGTCCTCGGCGGGAGCCGCCTCGTCGGCGGTCTCCGTCGCGGCGGCCTTCTTCTCGGACGCCTTGGCCTTGACCTTCTCGGCGTCGGCGGCGGCGGCCTCGACGGCGGCCTTCGGGTCGGCCTTGGCGGCCTTGGTGCGCAGCGTGCCCTCGGCACCCGGCAGGCCCTTGAACTTCTGCCAGTCGCCGGTGACCTTGAGCAGCGCGAGGACCTGCTCGGTGGGCTGCGCGCCCACGCCGAGCCAGTACTGCGCGCGCTCCGAGGTGATCTCGATGAGCGAGGGCTCCTCGGTGGGGTGGTACTTGCCGATCTCCTCGATCACGCGACCGTCGCGCTTGGTGCGCGAGTCGGCGACGACGATGCGGTAGTACGGCGCGCGGATCTTGCCGAGGCGCTTGAGGCGGATCTTCGTAGCCACGAGGTGGTGTTCTCCTGAATGTCTGCGGGGTGGCGTCACGGTGCCGCCCGTGGGGTGGGGCGCGCCGGTCAGGCCGGAGGACGCGGCACCGGGCAGGTAGAGGGGCTGCACAGGCCGAGTACAGCGGGCCATTCTGCCAGATGGCGCGCGCACGACCAATCCCGCGCGGGAGCGCCGCGTCGGTCCCGGTCAGGTGGCCGTGCCCGACGCCGCCCCGGGGTCGGGGACGAGCGGCCGTGCGCGCGACAGCACGGTCGCCGCGTCCTGCCAGACCTGCACCTCGACGTACCGCTCGGGGCCGTGCCTGCCGTCGGCGTTCCACCGCTGCGGCGTCCCGATCCGCCCGAGCAGCTCGCGGATCCCGTCGAGCGTGTAGACGCGCCCCCGGTACTCGCGGCCGTCGCGGACGTGGGGGCTGAAGGTCGGGAACAGGTCGCCGTACGTGAACGACAGCACGCCCGGCTCGAACGCGTCGCTGCCGCACTCCACGGCGGCGGGTCGGGCGTACCAGCCCGCCAGCCACGCGCACGGATCGACGACCATGTACTGCGGGAACGGTGCGCGGGGTGTGCCGCCCTGCGCGACGAAGGCCGCGCGCGCGACGCGCTCGAGCTCGCGCCGGCGTTCGACGTAGGCCTCGGTGCGCTCCCCCAGCATCCCCGGCTCGCGCGACGCGAGCTCGCGCGTCACACTGCGCGCCTCGTCGGGCGGCAGCGCGCTGAGCGACCGGAACGGACCCCGACGCGCGTCGAAGTAGTGCACGAGCCGCAACGGACCGACCGGCTCGGCGGGGTCCGGGCGCTCGACCACGACGGCTACCGCACCCGCGTCCCGCGCAGCACGACGGCCGCCGGGCGCGCGAGCTCGGCGACGTCGCGGCGCGGGTCGGCCGCGTAGACGACGACGTCCGCGCTCGCGCCCTC
>JAEYNO010000471.1 GCA_023412515.1 Actinomycetes bacterium | reverse complement strand
GGCGTGCACCGCGTGGTCCTCGGCGCCGAGCCGCGCGCCGCGCTCGAGGTGCGTGTCGAGCAGCAGCGCGTCGACGGGCAGCTCGTCCAGCGCGACCAGCGGCTCGCGGCCGGCCCCGTAGCCGGTGAGCACCACGCGGTGCCCCCGCCTGCGCAGCGTGCGCAGGGCCTCGACGACGTCGGGGACGTCGGCGAGCCAGGCGGCGACACCCACCCACACGTCGGGCGGGCAGCGGTCGAGCAGCGCCTGGACCAGCGCGGCGCGCGCGGGGCCGGTGCCGGACAGGACGGCGGTCGCGTCCCACACGACCGGTCCGTCGTCGACGTCGGGCACGACGACCCGGGCGACGGCCTCGCTCGTCGCGACGGCGGCGTCGGCGAAGCGGGGGGACCGGGTCACGGCGAGGAGACCCTCGGCGCGCTCGGCGTGCGGCCCGTCGGCGCCGTAGGCGTGCAGGCGCACCTGCGTGCCGAAGCGCGCGCCGGTCGTGGCGTCCCAGAGCGTGCGACGCGTCGCGCGCAGGTCTGCCCAGGGGTCCTGCGCGGGCAGCGAGCCGCGCGGGGCGACCATCCGCTCGACGGCACGCGCGACGACGTCGGACGAGTCGTGCGAGGGGCCCTGGGCGGTGGTGACGAGCGGTGCGGGGCCGGCGGCGCGGTCCAGCTGTGCGTGCAGCTCGGGCAGGCGCGCGCGGAGCGTGCGGGCGTCCTCGGGGGTCGACATCACGAGCACGGCCGCGGCGGCCTCGCCGATCGTGACGACGGACCCTGCGCGGTCGGCCCACCGCTCGAGGTCGCGGCACAGGACGCGCTCGGCGGCGTCGAGGCCGCGGGCGCGGCCCGGGAGCGTGCGCGTGGTGGCGGTGTCGAAGCCGAGGGCCACGACCGTGAGGACGGCGGACTCGCTGCGGGTGCGGTCGCACTCGGAGCCGAGCGACGCGGGGGTCGCGCGGTGCGTCACGGGGTCGGTCGACGACGCCAGCAGCCGCTCGACCGCCAGGGCGTCGCTCGCGACGTCCCAGTCCGAGCCCTTCGTCACGATTCCCTCCCCATCGTCCGACTGTTCCGCACCGACGGTGCGGGCGCAAGGTGCGTCCACGCGAGGTCGTGACTGCAGGTAATGATGTAAGGTAACGACCTGTGACCATCGCACCGGACCCCACGCCCCCCGCCGCGTCGGCCGCGCCCGACGCCCCCGGGCCCGTGCACCCGGACCTCGCGCTCGCCTCCGAGCTGCGCGTCACGCTCGGCCGCACGACCCGCCGGCTCAAGGGCGAGCGCGGCGACGCGGGCCTGTCCGACCCCCAGTTCAACGTCCTCGCGATCCTCCTGCGCGAAGGCCCCATGACCCCCGGGCGCCTGGCCGAGCACGAGCGGATCGCCGCGCCCGCCATGACCCGCACGGTCAACTGCCTCGTCGACCGCGGGCTCGTGCGCAAGGACGAGCACCCCACCGACGGCCGCCAGGTCGTCGTGTCCCTCACGCCGCAGGGCGAGGGCGAGGTCACCGAGACCCGCCGCCGCCGCGACGCCTGGCTGTCCGCCCGCCTCGCCGGGCTGACGGCGGCCGAGCGCGCGACCCTCGTCGCGGCGTCCGAGCTGCTCAGGAGGATCGCCGCGTCGTGAGCTCCACGTTCTCGTCCCTGTCGTACCGCAACTACCGCTTCTGGTTCGCCGGCGCCCTCGTGGCCAACGTCGGCACCTGGATGCAGCGCGTCGCGCAGGACTGGCTCGTCCTCACCGAGCTCTCGGACGAGTCGGGCGTCGCCGTCGGCATCACGACCGCGCTGCAGTTCGCGCCGACGCTCGTGCTGTCCGCGTGGGCGGGTCTGCTCGCCGACCGGTTCGACCGACGCAAGCTGCTCGTGCTCACGCAGGTCGCGCAGGGCGCGCTCGCGGCCGGGCTCGGCGCGCTGGTGCTGTCGGGGCACGCGCAGCTGTGGCACGTGTACGCGTTCGCGGGCCTGCTCGGCGTCGTGACGGCGATCGACGCGCCCGTGCGGCAGACCTTCGTCGCCGAGCTCGTGCCGCAGTCGCGGCTCTCGAACGCCGTCGGCCTCAACAGCGCGTCCTTCAACGCGGCACGGCTCATCGGTCCCGGGCTGGCGGGGCTGCTCATCGCGGCCGTCGGCAGCGGCTGGGTGTTCGTCATCAACGCCGCGACGTTCGCCGCGACCATCGGCTCGCTCGCGCTCATGCGCCGCTCGGAGCTCTACCCGATGCCGCACGCGCCGCGCGCCAAGGGGCAGATCCGCGAGGGCATCGCCTACGTGCGCAACCGGTCCGACATCCTCGTCATCATGGTCGTCGTCGGCGTGGTCTCGACCTTCGGGCTGAACTTCCAGCTCACGAGCGCGCTCATGGCGCGCACCGAGTTCGGGCGGGGCGCGCAGGAGTACGGCGTGCTGGGCTCGGTGCTCGCGATCGGCTCGCTCACCGGCGCGCTGCTCGCCGCCCGCCGCGACCGCCCGCGCGTGCGCCTCGTGATCGGCGCGGCGTTCGGGTTCGGGGTCGCGACGGGCGTGCTCGCGCTGATGCCGACGTACACGTCGTTCGCGGTCGCCTGCATCCCCGTCGGCCTCGCGTCGCTCACGATGATGACGGCGGCGAACTCGAGCATCCAGATGTCCACCGACCCCGCGATGCGCGGTCGGGTGATGTCGCTGTACATGATCGTGTTCCTCGGGGCGACGCCCGTCGGGTCGCCGGTCGTCGGCTGGATCGGGGAGACGTTCGGGGCCCGCTGGTCGATCGGCATCGGGTCGATCACGGCGCTGCTCGTGTCGGTCGGGGCGGCGTGGTGGGCGCGCAGGCGCTGGGACGTGCGCGTGCGCTACCGCGTGGGCGCCCGGCCGCACCTGCAGGTGCTGCACCCGGCGGACCGGGCGCGGGCGTCGCAGCGCGTGGCCGCGCAGGACGCCGCGGACGCGCAGCACGCCGCCTGAGCCTCCCGGCGCCCTGCGCCCGTGGTCCGACCGGGCGAAGCGGGGGGTGAAAGCCGTCCCGCCCGACATGTCCGGAAAGCGTGCTGTGTCACGCTTCACGCATGGACATGACGCCGACGGTGACGGGCCGGCCCGCCGAGGCCGCCCCTCTGCTCCGGCCGCCGGCGGGGGCGGACGGCACCCCGCGCCCGCGCCGACGGCGGACCGTGCGGCGCGCGCTGGTCGGGGTGCTGCTGCTCGTGGTGCTCGCCGGGGCGTGGGTCGGCTTCCGCGCGTGGCAGGCGGCGACGGCGCTGCAGGACGCGCGGCGGCAGCTCGCGGGCGTCGACCTCGACGCGGCGGCGCTCGCG
>JAEYNO010000397.1 GCA_023412515.1 Actinomycetes bacterium | reverse complement strand
CTTCGTCGGCAGCGTCAGATGGGTATACGAGACAGTGGCGGCGCTGGGCGCCGCGGCGGCCCTGCGGGTCCGTGCCGGGCGCCCGCCGGCCCGGGCCCTGGCGCCCGCGTTCGGGACCGCGTTCGTGCTGGCCCTGCTCACGTGGGCCGCCGCCGGTGCGACCGTCCCGGTCGTCGGGCTGCTCGGCGGTGCGCTCGCGCTCTCCATCCCGCTCGTGTTCGGCGCGATGGGCGGCGTGCTGTCCGAGCGCGTCGGCGTCGTCAACGTCGCGATCGAAGGTCAGCTGCTGGCGGGTGCGTGCGTGTCCGCCGTCGTCGCGACCGTGACCGGGCAGCCGCTCGTGGGACTCGTCGCCGCGGTCGTCGCGGGCGCGCTCGTGGCCACCGTGCTGGCGGTCTTCTCCGTCCGGTACCTGGTCGACCAGGTCATCGTCGGGATCGTGCTCAACGTGCTCGTCACGGGCCTCACCGGGTTCTTCTACTCCACGGCCCTGGCACCCGACGCGGCCCGCCTCAACGCGCCCGCGCGGCTCCCGCAGATCGCGCTGCCCGTGCTGGGCGACCTCCCCGTCGTCGGCCCCGTGCTATTCCGCCAGACCGTGGTCGTGTACGCGATGTACGTCGTCGTCGCGGTCGTGTGGGTCGTGCTGTTCCGCACGCGGCAGGGTCTGCGCATCCGCGCCGTGGGCGAGCACCCCGAGGCGGCGGACACGGTCGGGATCGACGTGCGTGCCACCCGGGTGCGCGTCGTCGCGCTGGCCGGTGCCGTCGCCGGGCTCGGGGGCGCCTACTTCACCCTCGGGTCCGTGGGAGGGTTCGGCAAGGACATGACGGCCGGCGCCGGGTTCATCGCGCTCGCGGCCGTCATCCTGGGCGGCTGGCACCCGCTGCGCGCCGCGGCCGCGGCGCTGCTGTTCGGGTTCGTCAGCAACCTGCAGAACGTGCTGGGGATCGTGGGGTCGCCGCTGCCCAGCGAGCTCATGCTCATGCTGCCGTACCTGGTGACCGTGCTCGCGGTCGCCGGGGTGGTCGGGAAGGTCAGGGCGCCCGCCGCGAGCGGGACCGCGTACGAGGGGGCGTCATGAAGCGCACGCTGCTGGTGGTCGGGTCCGTCAACGTCGACGCCGTCTCGGGGGTCGAGCGGTTCCCGGCGCCGGGGGAGACGGTGCTGGCGTCGTCCTACCGTCAGGGGCTCGGCGGCAAGGGCGCCAACCAGGCCGTCGCCGCGGCGCTCGACGGCGCCCGGGTCGAGCTCGTCGCGCGCACGGGCGACGACGCGGGCGGCACGGCCGTGCGGACCGAGCTCGCCGGGTGGGGCGTCGACGTGACGGACGTGGCGGCCGTGCGCGGCGTGCCGACCGGGATCGCGCAGATCCTCGTCGACGCCCGGGGCGAGAACATGATCGCCGTCAGTTCGGGCGCCAACGACGCGCTCGACGCGGCGGCGGTCGACGCGCTCGCGGACCGGCTCGGGCCCGGCACGACCGTGCTGTCGCAGGGCGAGGTGCCCGTCGAGGTGCTCGACCGCCTCGCCGAGGTGTGCCGGGACCGGGGCGCGCGGTTCGTCCTCAACCTGGCGCCGCCGCGCGACGTCGCACCGCGGACCCTGCGCACGGCGGACCCGCTGGTCGTCAACGAGCACGAGGCGCGCACGCTCGGCCTCGACGGCGCCGATCCCGAGGACTGGCGGCTCGCGTGCGCGGCCGCCGCGGGCCGGCTCGCGGAGGCGGTCGTCGTGACGCTCGGCGCGCGCGGCGCGGTGGCGGCGACGTGCACGTCGTCGGCCTACGTCGCCGCGCCCGTCGTCGACGCCGTCGACGCGACCGGGGCGGGCGACGCGTTCGTCGGGGTGCTCGCGTCCCGGCTCGCCGTGGGCGTCGACCTGGGCGGTGCGGTGCAGAGCGCGGTCGCCGCGGCGTCGCAGGCGGTGACCCGGCACGGGACCGTCGAGTCGTACCCGCGCCGCTGAGCCCCCTCAGGGGCGCGTGGTCGACGCGCGGACGAGCAGCTCGGGGCTGATCCGGCTCTGCCGGGTCGGCGCCGAGCCGTCCGCGATCCGCGCCAGCAGGGTGCGGGTGACCTCCTGCGCCAGCGCGGCGAACGGCTGCACGACCGTCGTGAGCGCCGGTTCGGTGATGCCCGCGATCACGGTGCCGTCGAACCCCGTGACGAGCACGCGCCCCGGCACGTCGACGCCGAGGCGGCGCAGCGTCGTGACCACGCCGACGGCGAGCAGGTCGTCGGCGGCGACGACCGCGTCGGGCAGCGGGCCGCGTGCGACCAGCTCCTCGGCGGCGCGCTGCCCGGCCTCGAGGCTGAAGTCGTCCAGCAGGGGTGCGTGCACCTCGAGGCCCGTGCGGGCGACGGCCGCCTCGAAGCCCTCGCGGCGCTCGACACCGGCCGACGTCACGTCGTCGGCGCCGACGAGGACGACGCTGCGGGCGCCACGGTCCACGAGGTGGTCGACGACGACACGCATGCCGAGCGCGTTGTCGACCCCGACGAAGTCGGTGGTCAGGCCCTCGACGCGGCGGTCGAGCTGCACCACGGGCGCGTGCCGGCGTGCCGCGCGCAGCGCGGGGGCGGAGCGCTCGACGTCGGCCGGCACCACCACGAGGCCGTCGATCTGGCGTCCGACGAGCGTCCGCAGCCGGCGTGCCTCGTGGTCCACGTCGCCGTGCGAGTCCGCGATCAGCAGCTCGAGCCCGGGCTCGACGAGCGCGCCCTCGACCGCGTCGACGAGCTGCGCGAAGTACGGGTTGCCGATGACGGGGACCGTCATGCCCACGGTGCGCGTCGAGCCCTCCCGCAGCGCGCGCCCGACGCTGTTCACCTGGTAGCCCAGGCGCCGCGCGACGGCGGTGACGTGCGCCGTCGTCGACGCGGAGACGCGGTTGCGGCCGGTCAGCGCGCGCGACGCGGTCGCGATCGACACGCCCGCCGCCTCGGCCACGTCGCGCAGCCGCACCTCGTCCGTCATGGTCCGCTCCCTCGTCGGCGCCATCCTGTCACGCAGGGGGCGTCCGCCCGCGTCACCCGCGCGCGGTCGGCAGGACGACGTGCTGGGGCAGCTGCCACCACAGGACCACGTCGCTGACCTGGACGTCCGCGGGCAGGACCACGACCGGGGAGACGGTCCACGTGGCCGGGCGCCGCGGGGTCGAGTCCGGCGTGAGCACGTCGTCGAGGTCGCCGAGCGAGGGTGCCGGGCCGGGTGCGTCGGCCGGCACGCAGGGGGAGGCCGGCTGCGTGGCCCCCCACCCGTTCGCCACGTAGTCGTACCGCGTGCCGTCGGCGTCCCGCACGGCGAGCGAGCAGCCGCGCAGCACGACGTCGGGGTCCGCGCTCAGCGTCATCTCGACCTCCACCGCGCGGGCGCCCGCGGGGACCACGAGGCCGTCGGGCAGCGCCGTCGCGTCGACGACGGCGTCGAGCCGGACCTCGACGGCGACCGGGCGGGTGCCGCCGAGCCCGTCGCGCACGTCCTGACGGAACGTCACGGACGCGCCGGGGGCGGCCGTCGTGGGGCTGTGCAGGCCCTGCTCCCACCACAGGGAGCGCACGCGGTCGGCCGACGCGGCGGCCATGAGCGCCAGCGCGAGCGGCAGGGCGACCAGCGCCCACCGGTTGCGCCGCCACCACGTGCGCGCGCTCGTGGCGTCGGGGGACGGGAGGGTGGTGGTCACGGCTGCTCCGGCGGTGCGTCGGACGCGGCGGGGGCGCGGACGGGCGTGTCGTCGGCCGACCACGCGTCGGTGTCGCTCTGCGTGAGGCCGAGGTCCACCTCGGCGACGTCGTCGTGGCGCTGGTCCTCGACGTCGAGGCCGACGCGCAGGCGCGCGCCCGGCACGGCCTCGGGCGGGAGCTCGACGTGCAGCGTCGCGTACCGCGGGACGCCGGGCTGCGCCGCGCCGGGCAGGAACGCGGAGCGGCCCCCGGTGAACACCGTGTACGTCCGGCCGTCGCCGCCGAGCAGCTCGGCGAACGCGAGCGCGCGGGGCTGACCCTTCGCCTCGACCGTCAGCGGGACGACCAGCCAGACGCCCGGCGTCGCGAGCAGCGAACCGACCTCGGGTGCCAGGACGGTCGACCCCGTCGGCTCGTCGACGGTCAGCCGCGCGTAGCGCAGGTCGAGCGTGTCGCCCACGGCACCCTCGCGCACGAACGGTGCGGCGACGCGCTCGTCGACCGGGAACGCCGACGTGACGACGTGACCGACCGCGAGCGCGGCGAGGACGGCCGCGCCCGCACCGAGCGTGCGGCCCGCGGGCGGGCGCACGCGGGCCCGGACCCGGCGGGGCGCGTCGGCGGGGCTCACGCGGCGTCCTCGTCGGCGACGGCCTCGCGTGCCGGCAGGTCGCCGCGCAGCGCGGTCGTGGCGTCGCGCCAGCCGGCCGTCGGGTCCAGCGAGCCGGTGCCCCAGACGTGGCGCTGCAGCCGCACGGCGACGGACGACGGCGGCGGCGTGCCGCCGTCCTGCTCGAAGAGGAACGCGACCTCGTACGCGAGGCCGGGCTGCACCGGGCTCAGGTCCGAGCCGTCGACGAGCACCGCGACCGCGGACGCGGGCACGCCCAGGTCGCCCGAGGCACCGACGAGGCCCGGCACGTCGTCGAGCGTGAGCGCCTCGCGCAGGACCGGGCCCAGGACGCCCGCGTCGGACGTGTTGCGCACGGTCGCCACGACGCCGAGCCAGCGGTTGCCGGGCTCGCTCAGGTCCTGCCCGGGCAGCTCGGTCGTCCACACGACGCGCTCGACCGTGAGCTCGAACGGCGCGACGTCGACGGGCACGCCGGTCGCGAGGACCTCGAGCCCGTCGTCGGTCTGCTCCTCGAGCCCGCCGAAGGCCGCGGTGGCGGCCAGCAGCACGACGGCGCCCACGACGCCGAGGCGCCGCAGCGGCTGGTCGAGCACGCGGCGCGCGACGCGGCTGCCGCTCGCC
>JAEYNO010000362.1 GCA_023412515.1 Actinomycetes bacterium | reverse complement strand
ACGCTCGCGCCGTGCGCCCACGCCGGGACGCGCAGCGTGAGCGTCCAGCCGTCCGCGGGCGCCTCGACCGCACGGACCGTCACGCGGCCGTCGTGCGGGTAGGCCGTCGTCACCTCGAGGCCCACCGCGCGGCCCGCCGTGAGCTCGGTGCGCACCGTCGCCGGCGCGTACTGGTGCAGCTGCACGCCGTCGTCGTCGACCGTCGCGACGTACGCGCCGAGCGTCGCGACCGTGCGCGTGACGTTGGTCGGGCAGCACGACACCGCGAAGAACGGCGCGCGCAGGCTCGACGCCGCGCGCGGGCTCACCTCGTCCGGCGCGACCTCGCGGCCCGGCACGCGCTGGTGCAGCGTGTTCGTGTAGTAGAACGCCCGGCCGTCGCGCGCGGGGGACGTCGCGACGACGTTGTAGAGCGTGCGCTCGACCGCGTCGGCGTGCCGCGCGTCGCCGTCCTGCAGCAGCAGGCGGTGGTTCGTCATGACCGACGCGATGCCCGCGCACGTCTCCGAGTACGACCGGTCCGGCGGCAGCTCGAAGTCGGCGCCGAACGACTCGCCCTCGTGGTGCGCGCCCATGCCGCCGGTCAGGTAGGTGCGCCGCGCGAGCGTCGTGAGCACCTGCCCGGTGACGGCCGCGAGCAGCTCGTCGTCGCCGTCCTCGACCGCGAGGTCCGCGGCGCCCGACGCGAGGTACAGGGCGCGCACGGCGTGCCCGTCGAGCACGGTGGCCTCGCGCACGGGCACGTCGTCCTGGAAGTACTGCGGCCCGAAGTCGATCTCGCCGAGCACGCCGTGCCCGCGCCGCTCGACGAACAGCCGCGCCTGGTCGAGGTACCGACGCTCACCGGTCACGCGGTACAGCTCGACCAGCGCGACCTCGATCTCGGGGTGGCCGCACACGCCCTGCTGCGGGCCGTCGGGGCCGAACTCGCGGCACACCAGGTCGGCCGCGCGGATCGCGACCCGCACGATCTCGTCGTCGCCGAACGTCCGGGCACGGGCCACGCCGGCCTGCACGAGGTGCCCGATGCAGTACAGCTCGTGCCCCCACTCGAGGTCCGACCAGCGCGGCTGCTGCCCGGGCCGGCCGAACATGGTCGAGACGTACCCGTCGGGCTCCTGCGCGGCGGCGACGCGGGACGCGATCGCCCGCAGGCGCCGGTCGAGGTCGGCGTCACCCGTGCGCCCGACCTCCCACGCCATGGCCTCGAGCAGCTTGTACGTCTCGGAGTCGGAGAACTCCCGGCCCCGGCGGTCGTGCGGCAGCCGTCCCTCGACGGCCGCGTCGAAGTTGCCCGTCCAGCCCAGGCGCTCGAGCCAGCCCTCGACGTGCGCGATCATCGTCGACGCGTTGAGGTCCTGCAGGTCGCCCCAGAACCCTCCGGTGATCGTGACCTCGTCGAGGCCGAGCGGGCGCCAGCGGGCACGGGACGGGACGGCCGGGCGGCCGTGCTGGTGGGGGCCGACGCGCAGGTCGACGGTCTCGGACGAGGGCATGACGAGCTCCGGGGGTGGTTCGGTCCGGCGGTGCCGGGGCGGGCGGAGGGGGACGGGCGCGCGGGCTACTTGACCGCGCCGACCGTCAGGCCGTCCTTGAGCTGGCGGTAGGTGAGGCTGAAGACGACGAGGATCGGGACGGACGTCAGCACGGCCAGGGCCATGAGGCCGGGCCAGTTGATGCCGAACGCCGAGACCTGCTGCGCGAGCAGCGCGCTGAGCGGGTAGCTGCCGGGCGTGAGGTAGAAGTTCACGGCGTACAGGAACTCGCCCCACGCGAGCAGGAAGATCAGCGTCCCGACCGTGAAGACGCCGTTGCGCGCGACGGGCAGCACGACCTGCCAGAACGTGCGCAGGATCCCGGCGCCGTCGATCGACGACGCCTCCTCGAGCTGCGGCGGCACGGCCCGGAAGAACGGGCGCAGCAGCAGCGTCGCGAACGGGATGAGCAGGGCCGCGTCGGCCAGGATCACGGCGGCCGTCGTGTCGAGCAGGTGCCAGCTGCTGAAGATCTGGAACAGCGGGATGACGGTCGCGGTCTGCGGCATCATCTGCAGCACGATCAGCATGCCGAGCCCGACGGTCGGCAGCCAGCCGGTCGTGCGTGCCAGGCCGTAGGCGGCCGGGACGGCGATCGCCAGGACGAGCGCCGTCGTGCCGACCGCGATGGTCGCGGACTGGCCCATCGCGCGCCACAGCGTCGGCGTGACCGCCTCGCGGTACGCGTCGAGCGTGGGGGAGAAGACGAACGTCGACGCGCGGTCGAACACGTCGCCCGAGCTCTTGACCGACGTGACGAGGATCCACAGGATCGGCACGCCGTACATGAGGCTGAGGAGCAGCTTGGTGGCCACGGCGACCGGGCCGGCCTTCACCTGGTTCATCCGTGCGCCTCCTCCTTGCGGATGCTGCGGGCGTACAGGACGGCCAGCACGAGCACGCCGAGCACGGCGACGACGGACGTCGCGGCGCCGAGGCCGTAGTCGTAGCGGACGAACGCCTGCAGGTAGCCCAGGAACGGCAGCGTGTTGGTGGCGGTGCCGGGCCCGCCGTAGGTCATGACGTAGATGAAGTCGAAGCTGCGGAACCCGTAGACGAGCGTGAGGATCAGCAGCACGAGCGTGGTGGGCCGCACCGACGGCACCATGATGTGGCGCACCTGCTGCGACTTGGTCGCGCCGTCGAGCTGCGCGGCCTCGAAGACCTCGGGGTCGATCGTCAGCAGGGCCGCGCGGTACACGAGCGCGTTGAACGGGATGACGGCGAACGAGTTGACGAACGCCACGGCGCCGAGCGCCCAGTACTGGTCGTAGAGGAACGGCACGGGCGTGTCCCGCAGCCCGGTGGCGAGCAGCACGGTGTTGACCAGGCCCGAGTCGGCGAGCAGGAACTTCCACACCGACCCGTTGACGACCGGCGGCAGCGCCCACACGAACACCATGAGCGCGAGCAGCGCGCCCGACCACCGGCCCGACGTGCGTAGCGCGATCGCGCCGCCCAGCCCCAGGCCCATGCCGAGCACCGTGACGACCACGACGAACACCGCGGTGCGCCACAGCGCGGCGGTCGTGTCGCCGGACTCGAACCCGGCGCGCAGGTTCTCCAGGCCCGTGAACGCCCAGTCGGCGTTGAGGGTCGCGGCGGTGACCTTCGAGACGGCCATCCGCAGCAGCGTGACGAGCGGGTAGATGCTCAGCAGGCCGAGGAACACGGCCGCCGGGACCAGGAACAGCATCCGGGTCTGCCGCGGCGGGCGGCGCCGCGGCCCGGGGGCCGGGCGGGTCGCGGCCCGCCCGGC
>JAEYNO010000303.1 GCA_023412515.1 Actinomycetes bacterium | reverse complement strand
GTCCACGCGTACCCGTGCGCGTGCGCGACGGGCGCGTGCATCAGCGCACCGGCGTGCGTCGTCAGCCCGCCCGCGAGCGCGGCGTCGGCCGCCACCGCGGCGCGCCAGCCGCGGTCCGCGAGCGCCGAGAGGTACGGCAGGGTCGCGTTGGTGAGTGCGCGCGTCGACGTGACGGGCACGGCGCCGGGCATGTTCGCGACGCAGTACAGGACCGAGCCGTGCACGCGGAACGTGGGGTCGTCGTGCGTCGTGGGGCGCGTGTCCTCGAAGCAGCCGCCCTGGTCGACCGCGACGTCGACGAGCACGGACCCTGCCCGCATGCGGGACACGAGGTCGTTGCTCACGAGGCGCGGCGCGCGGGCGCCCGGCAGCAGGACCGCGCCCACGACGAGGTCGGCGTCGAGCAGCTCGCGCTCGATCGCCCACGCGGAGGACGCGAGCGTGCGCACGCGCCCGCCGAACAGGTCGTCGAGCTCGCGCAGCCGCGGGACCGACAGGTCGAGGACCGTGACGTCGGCGCGCATGCCGACCGCGATCTGCGCGGCGTGGGTGCCGACCACACCGCCGCCGAGCACGACGACCTTGGCGCCGTCGACGCCGGGCACGCCGCCGAGCAGCACGCCCCTGCCGCCCTCGTTGCGCATGAGGTGGTACGCGCCGACCTGCGTCGCGAGGCGCCCGGCGACCTCGCTCATGGGCGCGAGGAGCGGCAGCGAGCCGTCGGGGAGCTGCACGGTCTCGTAGGCGACGGCCGTGGTGCCCGCGGCGAGCAGCGCGTCGGTGCCGGGGCGGTCGGCGGCCAGGTGCAGGTACGTGAACAGCGTGAGGTCCTCGCGCAGGTACCCGTACTCCGCAGCGACGGGCTCCTTGACCTTGCAGACGAGCTCCGCGGCCCACGCGTCGGCGGCCGTGGGGACGATGCGCGCACCCGCGGCGGCGTAGTCGGCGTCGTCGATCGCGGAGCCGGCGCCCGCGCCGGTCTCGACGAGGACCTCGTGCCCGGCGGCGACGAGGTGCTGGGCACCGGCGGGCGTGAGGGCGACGCGGTACTCGCGGTTCTTGGTCTCGCGCGGGATGCCGACCTGCATGGCGCTGCTCCTGTCGGTGACGTCCCTGGGCGGGACGGGCGGACGGCGGCACGGGGCGCCACCGCGGGACGGGCGTGATCCCCGTCACGTCCGAGTGTGAAGTTCGTCTGTTGCCGACGCATGACGACGAGATGATCTTCGGTAACGTCGCCCCATGAGTGCCGAGGATTCGCCGGCGGCGCGGGGTGGCGCGCATGAGCGCCGAACACCGTTCGGCGTGCTCGACGAGATCGACCGTGCGCTCCTGCGCGAGCTCGAGCGCGACGGCCGTGTCTCCAACAAGGACCTGGCCGCCCGCGTCGGCGTCGCACCCTCGACGTGCCACGCGCGGGTCGCCGCGCTGCGGGCCCGGGGCGTGCTGCGCGGGTTCCACGCGGACGTCGACCCCGACGCGGTCGGGCGCGGTCTGCAGGCGATCATCGCGGTGCGCCTGCAAGCCGCGGCCCGCGCGCGGCTCGGCGCGTTCGCGCGCACGCTGGCGGCCCGCCCCGAGGTGCGCGACGTCTACCTGCTCGGCGGCACGGAGGACGTCATGCTGCACGTGGCGGTGCACGACTCGCGCGCGCTGCGCGCGTTCGTCGTCGAGCACCTCAGCACGCGCCCCGAGGTCGCGCACACGCAGACGAGCCTCGTCTTCGAGCACCTCCACGCCCCCACGACGGCGGTGTGAGCGTGCCGCGCGCGGTCCACCGCAAGCAGCGCGCGGACGCACCCGCCGGGTTCTTCGCGTGCGAGGCGGCGGGCCTGCGGTGGCTCGCCGCCGCGGGCGGGGCGCGCGTCGTCGAGGTGCTCGACGTCGGCGAGCACCACCTCGACCTCGTGCGCCTCGACCCGGTCGCCCCCACCGCCGCGGCCGCGCACGCGTTCGGCGCCGCGCTCGCGCGCACGCATGACGCCGGCGCGCGGGCGTTCGGCGCCCCGCCCGACGGCTGGTCGGGCGACGCGTGGTTCGGCCCGCTCGACCAGCCCCGGCCGATGACGACCGGCGAGCACGCGACGTGGGGCGCGTTCTTCGCCACCGAGCGCCTGGAGCCGGTCGCCGCGACGCTGCGCACCCGAGGGCTCACGACGCCCGCGGACGACGCCGCGTTCGCGCGACTCTCCGACACGCTGCGCGACGGCCGCTGGGACGACGACGAACCGCCCGCGCGCGTGCACGGCGACCTGTGGCAGGGCAACGTCGTGTGGACCGCCGACGGCGCCACGCTCGTCGACCCCGCGGCGCACGGCGGCCACCGCGAGAGCGACCTCGCGATGCTCGCGCTGTTCGGGCTGCCGCACCTCGACGCCGTGCTCGACGGCTACCGCGGCGCGCACCCGTTGCGCCGCGGCTGGCAGCACCGGGTCGGCCTGCACCAGCTCTACCCCGTCGCGGTGCACGCGGTGCTGTTCGGCGGCGGGTACGTCGAGCAGACCCGACGCCTGCTGCACGCCGCGGCGGAGCGTTGACCGTCCCGACGCACCACCCGTCCGGTCCTGTCGCCGGGTCGACGCGCGTGCCACGCTCGGGCACGACCCCCGCCCCGGGGACGTCCGCGCCGGGAGGTCGCCAGGTGTCGTTCGCAGCCGTGCCGCCCACCGCGGACGAGATCCGGCGCGCCCTGGGCCCCGCACCCGTGCGCCGGTCCCGCGTGCCGGCCCTGCTGACGACCGGCGCGCTGCTCGTCGCCGTCGCGCTCGGGGTCTCCTGGTGGGCACGCACCTACGGCCCGGCCGCACGGCCGCCGGCCGGTGCCGAGGAGAGCCGCACGCCCCTCTCGGCTCCCCCGCTGGTCCCGGCCGGCTCGGGCGCGTACGCGTTCCTGCAGACGCAGGACGACGGCTCGTCCCCCGTCGCGTGGAGCCCGTGCCGGCCGATCCACTGGGTGCTGCGCCCGTCCGGCGCGCCGGAGGGCGGCGACGCGCTGCTCGCCGCGGCGTTCGCCGACGTCGCCGCCGCGACGGGCCTGACGTTCGTCGCCGACGGCCCGACCGACGAGGCCCCGGCCGACGAGCGGGACGTCTACCAGCCCGACCGGTACGGGCGGCGGTGGGCCCCCGTGCTCGTCGCGTGGTCCGACCCCGACGAGCACGCGGCGCTCGCCGGGACCGTCGCCGGCAGCGCGGGCGGCACCTCGGTCACGGCCGACGGGTACGCCGTGTACGTGAGCGGTCAGCTCGTGCTGGACGCGCCGCAGATCGCCGACCTGCTGACGTCGCCGAACGGCAGCGCGGTGGCGCGCGCGGTCGTCACGCACGAGCTCGCGCACGTCGTGGGGCTCGCGCACGTCGACGACCCCGGCCAGCTCATGCACCCGACCGCGGACGTGCGGCAGGTCGCGCTGGGACCGGGCGACCGCGAGGGGCTCGCCCTGCTCGGCGCGGGCCGGTGCGCCCCGCACCTGTGAGGACGCACACCTGTGAGGACACCGTGCAGGAACCGTGACGCGCACCACCTTCCCAGGTTCGCCGCGTAGCCTCCCTCGCGGACACCGCCCCCGACCTCCGCAGGAGCCCGTCATCGCCAGGCCCATCGTGCTCGTCCACGGCACTCGCACGTCGTCGGCGATCTGGTCCCCGCAGGTCGACGCGCTGCGCGCCTCCGGGCACCCGACCCTGGCCATCGACCTCCCCGGGCACGGCACGCGCACCGCCGAGCGGTTCACGCTCGAGGGCGCGCTCCGCGCGATCGACGACGCCGTCACGACGTGCACCGAGCCACCGCTGCTGGTCGGCCTGTCGCTCGGCGGGTACACCGCGCTCGCGTACGCCGGCCGGTACGAGCAGCGGATCGCGGGCGTCGTGCTCGCGGGCTGCTCGACCGAGATCCGCGGAAAGCCCGTCTCGCTGTACCGCCGCGCGGCGCACCACGTGACGCGCTGGCTCGGCCTCGGGCAGGGCACGTGGCACGTCGTCACCGACATGCTGACCGCGCTGGCGGGGTACTCGCCGCTGACCGACCTGCGCCGCGTGCTGCTGCCGGTGTGGCTCGTCAACGGTGCGCGCGACCCGCTGCGGCTCGACGAGCGGCGCTACCTGCGCGCACGGCCCGGTGCCCGCCTCACGGTCGTGCCGCGCGCCGGCCACGACGTGAACTCGCACGCGCCCGCGGCGTTCAACCGCGTCCTGCTGGACGCGCTGCGCGAGCTCACGCACCGCACGCCGCAGCCCGTCTGACCCGCCCGCCGCACGCGCCGTCGTGAGGGCGCGGCGACCACGCTGCCGACGGCGGATCCGCCCACGGCAGCGACCGCCCCCGCGCCGTGGCGACCACGCGCAGGGTGGGGGCATGACCACGCAGACCCGATCCAGCGCCTTCGACGACGAGCTGCTCGCACGACTCGCGCACGACCGCGTCCTCGTCCTGGGCACCGCGCTCGACGAGCACGTCGGCAACCGCCTGTGCCACCAGCTCGTGCTCCTCGCGACCGAGGACCCGAGCGCCGACATCACGCTGTGGATCAGCTCGCCCGGCGGGTCCGTCGCGGCGATGCTCGCGATCCACGACGTCATGCGGCTCGTCCCCAACGACGTCCGCACCGTCGCGGTCGGCACGGCCGCGAGCGCGGGGCAGTTCCTGCTCTCGGCGGGCACGCCCGGCAAGCGGTTCGCGCTGCCGCACGCGCGCGTGCTGCTGCACCAGGGCTCCGCCGGGATCGGCGGCTCGGCCGTCGACGTCGAGCTGCAGGCCGACGAGCTGCGGCACACGCGCGACACCGTGCTCGGCCTGATCGCGCAGCACACCGGCCAGAGCGTCGAGCGCGTGCGGGAGGACTCGCTGCGGGACCGGTGGTTCACGGCGCAGGAGGCGCTCGCGTACGGGTTCGTCGACGCCGTCGCGGAGCGGCTGGCGGACGTCCGGCCGTCGGGCACGCTGCGCGGCGCGGTCGGCATCGGTGGGACGGGGTTCGGCGCATGAGCGGCTACCTGGTGCCGAACGTCCTGGAGCGGCACGGCGCCGTCGAGCGGTCGGTGGACGTGTTCAGCCGCCTGCTGTCCGAGCGGATCGTCTACCTCGGCACCGAGATCGACGACGGGGTCGCGAACGTGCTGGTCGCGCAGCTCATCCACCTGGAGGCAGAGTCGGCCGAGCAGCCGATCCGGCTGTACGTGAACTCCCCCGGCGGGTCGCCGTCCGCGATGCTCGCGGTGTACGACGCGATGCAGTACGTGCGTCCCGCGGTCGAGACGATCTGCGTCGGCCAGGCCGCGTCGACCGCGGCGGTGCTGCTGGCGGGCGGCGCGCCCGGGCGGCGCGCGGTCCTCGCGCACGGCCGCGTGGTGCTGCACCAGCCCTCGACGCGCGGCGAGGGCACGATCCCGGACCTGATCCTCGCGGCGGACGAGGTGGTGCGCGTGCGCGGTCAGCTCGAGGAGGTGCTCGCGCGGCACACCGGCAAGGACGTCGCGACGCTGCGCCGTGACACCGACCGCGACCTCGTGCTGACGGCCGAGCAGGCGGTCGCGTACGGCATCGCGGACCACGTGCTCGCGTCGCGCGACGCGTGAGGGGGCGCCCGGGGTCCACGGGCCTCCGGGCGTCGTCGTGCCGGCCTTGGACGCCGTCGCGCCTGCGGCGGAGGCCGTCGCGCCGGCGTCGCACGCCGTCGCGCCAGGGGCGGACGGCGTCGTGCCAGCGGCGCACGCCGTCGAACCGGCATCGGCCGAATGCCGCGCGTCAGGCCGCGAGCAGCACGAGGCCGCCGTCGCCGGGGCCGTCCTCGACGGCGAGGCCCGAGGTGAAGAGACCCGAGGTGACGAGGCCCGGGACGACGTGCGGTGCGCCGGCCGGCACGGACGCCGTGAGGTCGACGACCGGCCCGTGGGGCACGAGCGCGCCCTGCTCGACACCCCCACGGTCGCCGGGCGTCGGGGCGTCGAGCGGACCGCCGTGGACGCGCCCGTCACGGGCTGGACCGTCGATCACGCGGCGGCCGGAGGCGCGGTCGGTCCCGGCGCGCGCCCGGTCGCGCGGGGCGCTCGCGTCGGCTCCAAGCGCCGTCGCGATGCCACGGGCGAGGTCGACGAGGGTGAGCCCGAGCGCGTCGGTGAGCGCGGCGAGCACCTCGGACGACGGCTCCTTGCGTCCGCGCTCGACCTCGGAGAGGTACTGGGGCGAGAGCCGCGCCCGCGCGGCGACGTCGACGAGCCGCAGCGCGCGTTCCTCCCGGGCGGCCCGCAGGAGCGCACCGATGGTGCGCCGCCACGACGACGGGTGGCGGTGCGTGGGCGTGAGCGTCACGGCACGGGGCTCCATGGGCCGAACCTAGCGACGCTCCCCGCCGGGCGCGGGCCGATCCGCTGACGGCAGAACGCCGTGAGCGGGAGGTCGGCGGGGGAAACGGCGCGAGCGGGAGGTCGGCGGGAGAAACGGCGCGAGCGGGAGGTCGGCGGCAGAACGGCGGCAGCGGGACGGCGGCAGCGGGACGGCGGCGGCAGCACCTCGCCACCGCGGGCGGCTGTCCGCCGCGGCACCGCGCCGGATCACCTGTCCTTCTCGGCGAGCTCGCGGAACTCGTCCGGCACGGTGTGCAGGCGCGGCATCGCGGCGGGCAGGTACCCGACGGCGTGGGCACCGAACCGCGCGCGCACGGCGTCGACCGACCGGTCGACGGCCCAGCGCGCGGCGCCGTGCTCGGACCCCGGGCGGCGCGGGTCGTCGGGGTGCAGCGCGAGCTCGAGCTGGAGCGCCTCCTGCTCGACGATGCCGGTGACCGACACCGCGAGCAGCGTGATCTCGACGTCGCGGCCGGGCTGGTCGCGGATCGCCTGCCACGCGAGCTGCTCGGCCACCTCGGTGAGCGTGAGCGTCGTCGCGACCGGCCCCGGGAGGGTCAGCGAGCGCGTGACGGACCGCAGGCCGGGGAACCGCACCCGGACGGTCACGGTGCGCCCGGCGCGCCCCTTGGCGCGCAGCCGCCCGGCGACCCGGTCCGCCAGGTGGCTGAGCACCTCGCGGACGAGCGCGGGCGTCGCGACCTGCCGGCCGAGCGCCGACTGCGCACCCACCGACCGTGCGCGTCCGGCACCGGCGACGCGGCGCGGGTCCTCGTTGTGCGCGAGCGCCGACATCCGAGCGCCGGTCGCGTGGCCGAGGATCCGCTCGACGGCGTCCGACGGGGTGCGCGCGAGCTCGCCGATGGTCGTGATGCCGCGCTCCGCGAGCCGTTCGCGCGCGACGGGCCCGACGCCCCACATGAGCCCGACGGGCAGCGGGTCGAGGAACGCGCGCTCGCGCTCGGGCTCGACGACCACGAGCCCGTCGGGCTTGGCGACCTGCGAGGCGATCTTCGCGAGGTGCTTGGTGCGTGCGACGCCGACCGAGATCGGCAACCCGACCTCGTCGCGGACGCGGCGGCGCAGCAGCGCCGCGATGTGCGCCGGCGGGCCGAACAGGTGCGTCGAGCCGGAGACGTCGAGGAACGCCTCGTCGATCGAGATCCGCTCGACCGCCGGCGTGACGTCACCGAGGATCTCCATGACGCGGTCCGCGAGCGGCTGGTACTCGCGGAACCGCCCGGGCACGAACCGCAGCGACGGGCACAGCCGCGCGGCGCGCCACCCCGGCATGCCGCCCGCGACGCCGTACGCCTTGGCCTCGTACGACGCGGCGAGCACGACGCCGCCCTGCGCGCTGCCGCCGACGGCGAGGGGCCGGCCGCGCAGCGTCGGGTCCAACAGCTGCTCGACCGACGCGTAGAACGCGTCCAGGTCGGCGTGCAGGATCGTGGCCCCGGACATGACCCGAGACTACTCGAACACCTGTTCGAACGACAATGCCGACACGGCCTCTCCGTCGCCGGACGCCGGCCACCTGCCGCCGCACCGTCCGCGCGTCACGTGCCACCGGCCGGCACGGACCACCGCGCCCCCGCGCCCGCCGACCCGGCCGAGCGCGCGCTTCGGCCGGTCACAAGGCGCGAGAACCGGCCGAAGCCCGCGATGGGCCACGGAGCGGGCCGACGAGTCAGGCCGACGCGGTCAGGTCGACGGGCCGGTCGCGGGGCCGCCGTCGGATGCACGCGGGTCGCCCGGATCGCCGGTCACGTGCCCGCCGGCGCCCGACGTGAGGGGCAGCTCGTCGTCGGAGCCGCCCCCGGAGTCGGCTCGGTCGCCCTCGCGGGAGGCGTCGCGCGCGTCGTCGGCGTCGTCCTCCCCCTCGTCCATCGGCGGGTCGAGCGTGCGCAGGTGCGAGTACACGGCCCACGCGACCGCGACCAGCGGCACGGAGATGACGGCACCGAGGATGCCCGCGGTGAGCGTGCCCGCCGTGACCGCGAGCGCGACCACCACGGGGTGCAGGGAGACCTGCTTGCCCATGATGAGCGGCTGCAGGACGTGCCCCTCGAGCTGGCCGATGAGCGCGATCCCGACGCCCACGAAGACCGCCGACCACAGCCCGTTCGCGGCGAGCGCGACGATCATCGCGACGACCATGGCGGCCGGTGCGCCGATGAGCGGGATGAACGCGCCGATGAACACGAGCACCGCCAGCGGCGCGGCGAGCGGCACGCCCATGATCGTGAGCAGCGTGAACGCGAGGATCCCGTCGGTGAACGCGATGATCACGGTGCCGCGGGTGTACCCGGAGAACGTGTACCAGCCGGCCGCTCCCGCGGTCATCCAGGTCTCGCGGTTGCGGGCGGGGAGCTGGTTGAGGAACCACGTCCACATCGACGAGCCGCGCGCCAGGAAGAAGATCGTGCAGAAGATCGCGAGCGCGAGCGCGGTGAACCCGACGGCCACCGAGCCGGCGCTCGCCGCGGCCTGGCTCGCGAGGTCGCCCGCGTGCTCCTGGACCCACTTCAGCCCGTTGTCGATCCACTCGGCGATCTGCTCGTTCGTGATCGTGAACGGCAGCGACCCGCTCTCGAGGTACTGGGTGATCTGGTTGATGCCGCTCGCGAACTGCTTGCTGAGGTTGTCCCACTGCGTCGCGATCGAGTACCCGACGTACGTGAGCATGCCGAGGAAGAACAGGATCCCGGAGAGCAGCGACAGCGCCGTCGCGAGCCCGCGCGGCATGACCCGGTCCATGACGTCGACGAGCGGCCGCAGCACGGCCGTGAAGACCAGCGCGAGGAACACGGCGACGAACAGCAGCGTGACGCGCGACGTGGCGTAGAACACGACGACGACGGCCGCGAGCACCACGAGCAGCCGCCACGAGACCCCCGCCGAGCGGCGCAGCCACCGCGGGGCCGTCTCTTCGTGACCGGTCACGGCCGCGTTGCGCCGCCCGCCGGCGACCTTGCGTGCCGCGGGGCTGATGGCCCCGGCCGCCGAACGGGCCCCTGCTGCCTCGCCCATGCCCTGGACCTCCCGCGCGTCGTGAACGTCGTCACGTGCAGTCTGCCCCCGGCGGCGACCTGCGGCCCGACGACCCGCCCACGTGGTGCGGGCCGCACGCACCGGTGCGAGGACCGCCCCCGCACCGTGGTATGTTTTCTGCCGCGCCGAGGCGCCCGGAAGGGCACTCGACGACCACCTGTCCGGGTGGCGGAATGGCAGACGCGCTAGCTTGAGGTGCTAGTGCCCGCAAGGGCGTGGGGGTTCAAGTCCCCCTCCGGACACTCGTTGAGACAGCGACGAACACGGCCTGACCAGCGGAGACGCCGGTCAGGCCGTTGCTCGTTCTCGCCCATGGACGCACCGTGGACGCACCACCGGGGTTTCCGGAGGGGGTCGGGCTGGCGAGAGTCGCTGTCTGCAAGCACGGCCACATGGTGGGGGTGCTGGACGCGAGCCACGGGCACAGCGGCGAGCGCGCCGGCGCGGGAGCACGCCCGCGGCCCATCCAGTGAGCACCCCTAGCGGTCCCTATACATGTCCTCGTCCGGCTCGTAGTACTCGGCCGGATCGAGGTCCCGGTCATCCAGCTCGATCGGCACGCCAAGACCGAGGTGTTGAAGCTCACGCTCGTCGAGCGTCAGGCCACACACCGAACACTCGAACCAGAGCGGGTACGCCGTGCGGCTGACCCATGCCGAGACCGAGTCCTCATCGTGATCGAACTCGACATCGCCCTCCTCAACATCGCAGGCCAGCCAGGCACGCTGGCCGCACGCCGGGCACGGACGCTCCTCCTCGTGATCGGCGATCAGAGGCTTCTGCGCCATCGTGGCAAGCACCAGCGCTGTGTAGTCCGCTGGTAGCGCGTCAGTCAGCCGAGCGAGACGTGCATGTGCGGAGGCAAACTTCGCCGCCACGATCTGCTCAACCGCAGCCCTGTCCGCCTCGATGAGGGTGTCCGCAACCCCGAGGTAGTCACCCCAGAACGGTCCCCGGTCCGATCCCATCAGGTTCAAGAACACGTCGACCGTGCTGCACATGCCGCCGACAGCCCCATGAAGTTCGTCCCGGTCGACGAGTCCGACGTGAGCCGCCGCGTTGCGCGCCTCAAGGGCGGCTTCGGCCAGGATGGACGGCACGGAGGCACCCTTGTGGAGTGCTGCCACAAGCTTCACTGCGTTCAGTGCACCTACAGTGCGGATTCGTGTGGCGCGAGTCTCGGCGCGGTTTCCTTTGCCACTCAGCCAGAGCAGGGTGTCACGATCCACCTTGTCGGCGAGGAGGGTTGGCTCCACCGAAACGATCACGGCCTTCGCAAGGTGTTCGACGGCCGTCCCTGCGGCGAGAGCTGCCTGCAGCAGCTCAAGCCTGTCGTCGCTGACAAAGAGGCGCAGCGCTCTCTGTGCGGCTTCCTGCGCGCTCTCACTGAGAAGAGCAGCAAGGTCGGAGTGCTGGGCGAGGTGCTTGCCGGCTGGCCAGAGCGCACTCGGCCGACTCTTCACCGTAGCGCCGTACGGACCAGCACCGTCGTTGACCGCAGATCTTGACACTCTCAACCTTCCGGCTCGGCTAGCCGCCTCATGATGTTGGCCAGCAAGATAACGGAGTCGGCTGCGATTCCCGCGTGCCGCCGGTTCGAAGTCCGGTGCTTGACGGCCTGCGACTGCTCGATCGCTGCTCGGACAAGCTTGCGGAGCTCGGCGTTGGACGACCCTTCGAGTTCAACCTCGACCACCCGGTCGAGGCGCTGCTTTGTGTTCGAGACAGGCGGCTCATCCTCGTCCTCTCGCAGGTGACGCTCTGCACGGTAAGCCGCCTCGGAGATGCGCTCGAGCACGGTCACGCAGTCGTTTCCCACGTTGCGGTAGTCCTGCGGCGTTCTCGCCGCCTGGAAGTGACGCCGCAACTCGGCCACCTCTTCGTCCACCCGCGTCCACCCGGTTCGGGGGTGAGCTGTCGCGGGCTGCGCGAGCACTGACGTGAGAGAGCCCGCCTGTAGGTCGGCAAGTTGCTCATGGACCGGGTTCAGCAGACCGGCAAGGATGTTCCGCCGCGCTTGCCATCCACCCTCGCCTGCTGCCCCGTTGCGTCGCCAGTACCTCCGGAAGTCGTCGAAGTCGGTGAACGGCGGATCGAACGGCACTCCAAGCCGCTTCAGTACAGCGCGAAGCGCCGCCAACACCCCTCGCGACTCGGTGACGGTCAACCTCGTGCTTCCGTCGGTGCCGACGGCTTCGTACTCATCGTGAACGAGGCGTGCGAGCGGAACGGCCAGCTCCAGATCTGGTCGCGGACCGGCGCCAGAGTGCACCTGCTGGATCAGAACCTCGTCGAGCACACGCTGCGAAGCGCCCCACGGGCCCGCATCCTCGGACTCGATGTAGAAGTCTTCCGCGCGCACCCGTCGACGATAGCGACGGGGATGCCGTTTCGTCCTGGATAACAAGACGAAGCGCGCTCCGAGGAGCAAGCGCGGGTGGAGACATGCGCTCGTTCACCTCGTCGGCGGCCGCGGCGCCCCGATGGGCTTGCGCGGACGATTCCTGCTACCGCACGTGCCGACCGGGGGCCGAGCAGTGCCCCAGACCCCGGTGCGTCCATGGTGCGTCCATCCCGTGCGTCCATGGACGCACCGAGCGCGCAAGGCGGCTTGCACGGGTGCACAACGGCTCGCAATGATCGGCATGATCAAGGGGATCTCGACGTTTCCGCAGGTCAGTGTCCACATGGACAAGCCCTTCAGGTCCCCCTCCGGACACTCGTTGAGACAGCGACCTGAAGGCCCCTGCACCGCGGAGACGTGGAGCGGGGGCCTTCGTGGTTCCCTGGGTCGTCCTTGTTTCCGGGGTCGCAGCGTCGCGCCCGTCGGGTGCGACGGCCGTCACGCCACGCCGGCGCCACTCCCCCGCAGGATCGACGACATCTTCTTGCCGCGCGCGACCTCGTCGACCAGCTTGTCGAGGTACCGGATCCGCTGCATGAGCGGGTCCTCGACGTCCTCGACGCGGATCCCGCAGATCAGCCCCGTGATGAGCGACGCGTCGGGGTTCATGCGGGGCGCGGCGGCGAAGAACTCCTCGAACGTCACCTCGTCGGCCAGCGCCCGCGCGAGGCCGTCGGCGTCGTAGCCGGTGAGCCACGTGATGACGCGGTCGACGTCGGCCGCGTCGCGGCCCTTGCGCTCGACCTTGGCGACGTACAGCGGGTAGACGCTCGCGACGCTCGTGCCGAAGATGCGGTGACCGGCCATGGTGGTCCTCCCTCGTCGTGCACGATCGTACGGACGGTGGCGTCGTGTCCCGAGCACCCCCGCCGCCCACCTACGCTGTCCCGCGATGATCTCTCGTGCCGAAGGGGCGTTCCTGGGTGCCGTCCGGGCGTTCCAGAACCCCATGCTGGATCTGCTCCACAAGCGGCACGCCCCGCTCGTCGTCGCGCTGCTCTCGCTCGTGTTCACGGCGGAGCGCCCGACCGTGCCCGTCGCCGACGCGCACACCGAGGTCGGCGACGCGCTCGACCAGCTGCGCGCGGCGGGGCACGGCGACGCGCTGCCGGTGGGCAGCGCGCGCGACCTGTGCCGGCAGTGGGCGGACGCGGGGTGGCTCGTGCGGCAGGTGCTCGACGACGACGTCGAGGTGTACCGGCTGTCGGCGCACGCCGTGGGCGCGCTCGAGGTCGCGGGCCGCGCGGGCGGTGCGCGGGCGCGCGTCTCGCAGTCGCGCGTGCGGACCCTGCTGGACGCGGTCGAGCGGCTCGCGGCCGACGCGGACCCGGACGTCATGGTGCGCATCGCGCGGCTCGACGCCGAGGTGAAGCGGCTGCAGGCGGAGATCGCGCGGCTCGAGCGCACGGGCGTCGTCGAGGAGGTCGACGACGACGAGCTGCTCGAGGAGGCCGAGAACGTCCTGCACCTCGTGCGCGAGCTGCCCGCGGACTTCGCGCGCGTCGCCGAGTCCATCAAGGCCATGCAGCGCGACGTCGTGACGGCGCTGCGGCAGGACGAGCGGCCCACGGGCGACGTGCTGCGCGAGTACCTGCAGCGCGGCGAGCAGGTCATGGACGCGACGCCCGAGGGCCGCGCGTTCTCGGGCGCGCTGCGCCTGCTGGGCGACCCGCACCGGCTCGACGAGCTCGCGACGCAGCTCGACACCGTGCTGCGGCACCGGTTCGCGGCACGTCTGCCGTCGCCGCGGCGCGCCGAGCTGCGCGACGTCGTGCGGCGCATCGAGCAAGGCCTGGACCAGGTGTTCGCGGCGCAGCGCGAGGCGTCGTACGTCATCACCGCGCAGGTGCGCAACCACGACCCGCTGCGCGACCGGCAGGTCGACGACCTGCTGCGCGACGTCATGACGGGGATGCAGGAGTGGCTGCCGGGCACGCGGCGCGCGCAGAGCGTCGCGCCGCTGCGACGGCTGCCGGTCGCGGACGTCGAGCACCTGCGCCAGACGCCCGGCGACCTGCGCCCCGCGCAGGCGCCCGACGCGCTGCCCGAGTGGGACGACGACGTGGCCGTGACGGACGCAGACGCGCGCGCGTGGGGCGGCCCGCACTACGTCGACCTCGACGCGCACCTGCGTGCGTTCGGCGCGGACTCCCCCGCGGTGGACCTCGCGGCGGCGTTCCGCGCGGCGCCGCCCGAGCTGCGGCGGCCGGTCGACCTGCTGGGTCTGCTGGAACTCGCGCACCAGCGCGGCATGACGGAGAGCGACGAGATCGCGTACGTCGACGCGGTCCGGCCGGACGGCACGCGCCGCCGGTTCGCGTTCGGCGCGACGAGCACGAGGACGAGGGACGAGAGCGATGACTGACACCGACGTCGTCCGGGACGACGCCGCCGGCGACACCGCGGACGGCGGCTTCATCGCGCCGGTCGCGATGGAGGACGACCCGGCCGAGCTGTTCGCGGGCGACACGGGCACGCTCGACGCCGACGTGCGGCGCGTCCTGGTGCGGCTGCTGCAGCGGCGGTTCCTGCTGGCGGAGCGGCACCGCGCGCAGTGGCGCACGCTGCTGGAGAACCAGCAGGTCATCGAGTCGCGCCTGCACGACCTGTTCGTGCACCTCGTCGTCGACCACGAGCGCGGCATCGCGTACAAGCGTCAGGTGCGCTCGGCCGAGCTCGACGTGCCGGTGCTGCTGCGCGACGAGCCGTACACGCGCGCCGAGACGCTCGTGCTCGTGCACCTGCGCACGGTGTTCCAGCGCGAGCGCGGCGCGGGCGAGACGTCGGCGCGCGTCGACGTCGAGGAGCTCGAGGCGACCGCGCTGACGTACTTCGACCCCGACGACACGAACGTCGCGGCGCACCAGCGCGAGATCCGCACCGCGATCGCGCGGCTGGTGAAGGACGGCGTGGTCGACGAGGAGTCCGAGGGCCGCTACCGCGTGACACCGCTGGTGGAGGTCGTGCTGAGCAACGAGCGGCTCACCGAGCTGCGCGAGTGGCTGCGTGCGCGTGACGACGCGGCGGGCGACGCCGGCACGGACGACGACGCCCCCGACGACGACGCGGACGAGCCCGTGGACGTGGAGCCGGACGACGAGCCGGACGACGACGCGGCTCCCGCCGACGGTCCGGACGCGCCGGACGACGAGGACGACGACGCCGGGCCCGGCCCGGGCGCGGTGACGCTCGACGACGCCGTGCGCGGCGACGTCGTCGACGGCGCCCCCGACGACGACGCCCACGACGAGGCGCACGAGGACGCGACGCCGGACGACGCCGCCGCGGCCACCGAGCCGGCGCGCCGGCACCAGGACGAGGACGAGGAGACGGCACCGTGACGATGGTCGACTCGCTGTTCGGGCTGATCCCCGCGGCGTCGACGGGTCAGCAGTGGGTCGCGCTCGACCTGCAGCTCGTCAACTGGGGCGGGTACGACGGCTACCACCGCGTGCGGCTGGCCTCGACGGCGACGCTGCTGTCGGGCGGGTCCGGCTCGGGCAAGTCGACGCTCATGGACGCGTACATCGCGCTGCTGATGCCGCACACGACGCCCTTCAACGGCGCGTCGAACGGCGGCGTCGTGGGGCGCCCGCGCGGCAAGGACCAGCGCAACATCCTGTCCTACGCGCGTGGCAAGCTCGACGAGTCGCGCACCGAGGAGGGCACGCGCGAGCGCGTGCTGCGCGGCGACGGCAAGGACACGTGGTCGGCGATCGCGATGACCTGGGCGGACCAGTCGGGCACGCGGTTCACGGCCGTGCGCGCGTGGTACGTGCCGTCGGCGGCGCGCACGCTCGAGGACGTCGGCGCGGTGCGCGCGACGTGCGACGGGCCGTTCGACCTGCGCGACCTCGAGGCGGCGGCGGGTCAGCGGCTCGTGCGGACCGCGGTGGGCGCGGCGGGGCTCACGTGCTTCGACACCGACCGCGAGTTCACGTCGCGCCTGCACTCGACGCTCGGCATCGGCGCTGCGGGCGACGGCGCCAAGGCCGTCGCGCTGCTGGGTCGCATCCAGGCCGGGCAGCAGATCACGACGGTCGACGCGCTGTACAAGGCGATGGTGCTCGAGGAGCCGGACACGTTCGCGACGGCCGACGCCGTGGTCGAGCAGTTCGACAAGCTCAGCGGCACGCGCGAGCAGATGATCACGGCGCGCCAGCAGGTCAAGGCGCTCGAGCCGATCCGCGAGCACCGGGCCGCGATCGAGGAGGCCGCGGCGCGCCTGCGCGTGGTCGACGCGGTCGGCGGGTTCGACGACGGCACGTCGCCCGCCGCGGTGTGGCGCCACGAGCGGCGGCTGGGGCTGCTGCGCGAGGTCGAGGCCGACCTGCAGGGCCGGCACCGCGAGGCGCAGCGGCTCGCGGCCGAGACG
>JAEYNO010000254.1 GCA_023412515.1 Actinomycetes bacterium | reverse complement strand
CGCCGCACGCCGTCGCGGGACTCCGCGAGCAGGCGCCGCAGCGCCGCCGGCGCGTCGGGGTGCGCCGCGAGCCAGGCGTCGGTCGCACCGAGCACGTCGGCCCGGGCGTCGTCCGCGAGCTCGGTCGGGTACAGCCCCAGCACGACGTTCTGCGCCATCTCGTTGGTCTTGTCGGACCACACGTCCTCGAGCGCGGCGAAGTAGCGCTCGACGAACGGCAGCAGCAGCGACGCGTCGTGCACGCGGCCGAACCCGCTGATCGTCGCGGCCTGCAGCGCGTTCGGGAGCTCGTCGCCCGTGACGACGGCGGCCCACGCCGCCTCCTTCGCCTCCTCCGTGGGCACGGCCGCGCGCGCCGCGGCGGCGGCACGCTGGCCCGTCGCCGTGGGGTCGGCGGCCTGCTGCGCGGCGACGTCCGACTCACCGGCGCGGCCCCCGGCGACCAGCGCCGTCAGCAGCTCCCACCGCAGGTCGGTGTCGATCGACAGCCCGTCGAGCGTCGTGCGCCCGTCGAGCAGGCCGGCGACAGCGTCGAGCTGCGCGGCCGTGCGCGCGCGGGCCGCGAACGCCTTGACGAGCTGCAGCTGCAGGTCGGACCCGGCGGGCGCCGCCTGCGCGAGCGCGTGCAGCCGGTCGGCCGCCGCGACGGCCGTCGCCTCCCGGTGCTCGGGCGCGACGTACAGGTCGAGCGTCGTCGCGAGCTGGCGCAGCAGCACCAGCACGACCGACGAGTCCGTCTCGTGCGCGACGTTGCCGAGCACGAGGTCGACGAAGTCGCGCGCGGGGGTCTCGCCGTCGCGCGTCGCGTCCCACGCCGCCGCCCAGACCAGCGTGCGGGGCAGCGAGTCCGTGAACTTGTCGAGGTGCGCGACGGCTGTCGCGAGCGAGTGCGGGTCGAGCCGGACCTTGGCGTACGCGAGGTCGTCGTCGTTCACGAGCAGCAGCGCGGGCCGCGGCACGCCGACCAGCTCGGGCACCTCGGTGCGGGGGCCGTCGACGTCGAGCTCGACGCGCACGGTCCGCACGAGCCGCGCGTCGTCGCCCTCGCCCTGCAGCTCGTAGCCGCCGACCGCGAGGCGGTGCGGGCGCTGCACGGGGTGCTCGTCGGGCACCTCCTGGAGGACCGCGAACGACGTGATGACGCCGTCGGCGTCGACCTCGACCGCGGGCCGCAGCAGCGTGACGCCGGCCTTCTCGAGCCACAGCGCCGACCACGCGGACAGGTCGCGCCCGCTCGTGGCCTCGAGCTCGGTGAGCAGGTCGCGCAGCTGCGTGTTGCCCCACGCGTGCTGCTGGAAGTACGCACGCACGCCGGCGAAGAACTGCTCCTGGCCGACCCACGACACGAGCTGCTTGAGCACGGACGCGCCCTTGGCGTACGTGATGCCGTCGAAGTTCACCTCGACGTCCTCGAGGTCGCGCATGTCGGCGACGATCGGGTGCGTCGACGGCAGCTGGTCCTGGCGGTACGCCCACGACTTCTCGAGCGACGAGAACGTCGTCCACGAGCTCGTCCAGCGGGTCGCCTCGGCCGCCGCGAGCGTCGACGCGTACTCCGCGAACGACTCGTTGAGCCACAGGTCGTCCCACCAGCGCATGGTGACCAGGTCGCCGAACCACATGTGCGCGAGCTCGTGCAGGATCGTCACGGCACGCCGCTCGATCGTCGCCTCGGGCACCTTGGAGCGGAACACGTACGACTCGAGGAACGTCACCGCGCCCGCGTTCTCCATCGCGCCCGCGTTGAACTCGGGCACGAAGAGCTGGTCGTACTTCGCGAACGGGTACGGGAACCCGAACTTCTCCTCGTAGAACGCGAAGCCCGCGCGCGTGACGTCGAGGATCTCGTCGGTGTCGAGGTGCTGCGCGAGCGACGCACGGCAGTACACGCCCAGCGGGATCGTGCGGCCGTCGCTGCTCGTGAGCTCGCCGTGCTCGCCGTGGTACGGGCCGGCGATCACCGCGGTGATGTACGACGAGATGCGCGGCGTCGTCTCGAACCGCCACGTCGCGGTGCCCGCGTCGCGCCCGCCGTTGCGGTTCTGCCCGCCGGGCACGGGCACGGGCTCGCCGACCTGCGGGTAGTTCGACACGACGGTCCAGTGCGCCGGCGCCGTGACGGTGAACGTGAACGTCGCCTTGAGGTCGGGCTGCTCGAACACCGCGAAGACGCGACGCGAGTCGGCGACCTCGAACTGGCTGTAGAGGTAGACCTCGTCGTCGACCGGGTCGACGAACCGGTGCAGGCCCTCGCCGGTGTGCATGTAGGCGCAGTCCGCGACGACCAGGAGCTCGTTCTCCGCCGCGAGGTCGCTCAGGTGGATGCGCGAGTCCGCGACGACCTCCGCCGGGTCCAGCCGTCGCCCGTTGAGGACGACCTCGTGCACGACGGGCGCGACGAGGTCGACGAACGTGCTCGCGCCCGGCGTCGCGCCGAAGCGCACGGTCGTGCGCGACGCGAACGTCTTCGGGTCCGTCGTCAGGTCGAGGTCGACGTCGTACGCGTGCGTCCGCACGAGCGCCGCGCGCTCGGCGGCCTCGGCGCGGGTGAGGTTCTCTCCGGGCACGGACGATCTCCGATCGGTGGGCGGCGGTGGCCGCGGGCGGGACGGTGGGAGGTGGACCCGGACGGTCGGCGACGACGTGGGGTCGGGTCGGCCGGGCGCGGGGCACCACCGATGTCGCTCGTGCGCGACCGCACGATCATGCCACGCAGGCGGTCGGCGGCAGCGGCGCGCGCACGCCCCCGGGGCGCGTCCTTCCCGGGCGCGACCTGGACGGTTGTGCACACCGGCCTGCGACGGGGCACACTCGGCAGGTTGGTCAGCGAGAGGAGAGCGCCGTGCCCGTCGTCGACTTCTGGTTCGACCCCGCCTGCCCGTGGGCGTGGATGACGTCCCGCTGGATGGACGAGGTGACGCGCGTGCGCGACGTCGACGTCCGTTGGCACGTGATGAGCCTGTCCGTCCTCAACGAGGGGCGCGACCTGCCCGAGCGGTACCGCGAGCTCATGGACGCCTCGTGGGGTCCCGTGCGGGTCCTCGTCGCGGCGGCGCGCGACCACGGCGACGAGGTGCTCAAGCCGCTGTACGACGCGATGGGCACCCGCCGGCACCCCGGGGGCCGCAGCGACACCGACGCGATCGTCGCCGAGTCGCTCGCCGAGGTCGGGCTGCCCGCGGCGCTCGCGGACGTCGCCGCGACGCAGGAGGTCGACGACCTGCTGCGCGCGTCGCACCAGCGCGCGCTGGACCTGGTCGGCGACGAGGTCGGGACGCCCGTCGTCGCGATCGACGGCGTCGGGTTCTTCGGTCCCGTCATCACGCCCGCGCCCCGCGGCGAGGACGCCGGCCGGCTGTTCGACGGGCTCGCGCTCGTCACGAGCGTGCCGGGCTTCTACGAGCTCAAGCGCACCCGGACGCAGGGTCCGGTGTTCGACGCGCCCGACCCGGCGTGAGCGGGCGCGGCCCCTTCGCGGGTCTGAGCCGCGGCATGAAGGCGTTCCTGCTGGTGGACGCCGTGCTCGTGGTGCTGCTCGTGGTCGTGCTGGCCGTCACGCTGCCGGGCCGGGGCGGCGGTGACGCCCAGGACGTGGCCACCGCGCCGTCGGCGTCGTCGTCGCCGACGTCCGCCGCCGCGGACCGGCCCGTGACGTTCGCGCTGCCCAGCGGGAACATCGCGTGCGAGATGAGCGCCGCCGGCGTCGTCTGCACGATCGGGAGCTTCACCTACGCACCGCCGCAGGTCACGGGTTGCGACGCGGGCGCCGGGCACGTCGTGCGGCTCGACGCGGACGGTTTCGCGTTCCAGTGCGAGGACGACGGCGTCCCTGACCTGGGGGCGACCGTCGAGCTCGCCTACGGCGAGCGCCAGACCGTGGGCGGGTACACGTGCGCGTCGGGCACCGACGGCGTGACGTGCACGGACGCCGCCGGCGTCGGGTTCCGGCTCGCGCGGGCCCAGTGGGTCACGTTGCCCTGACCGACGTCGGGGGGCCGTGGTGACGCCCTCGGGTGCTGCTCAGGCCGGCCGCAGGCGCGCGTCGGGCCCGGCGGCGGCGCTCTCGACGCGGTCGCGTCCGAGCCGCTTGGCCGCGTAGAGCGCGCGGTCGGCCGCCTCGAGGACCTCGGCGGGCGTCGTACCGTCCTGCGGGAAGCTCGCCACCCCCGCGGAGAGCGTGACCCGCGGCGCGCCGACGGCACCCGGCGCCGTGCCGGCGTGCACGCGCAGCTCGTGCGCCCGCCGCAGCGCCGTCGCGTGGTCGACGCCCGGCATGACGAGGACGAACTCCTCGCCGCCCACCCGGACCACGGTGTCGGACGGGCGGGCGTGCGCGGCCAGCCCCGCGGCGACCGCGCGCAGCACGGCGTCGCCGACGGCGTGCCCGTGCGCGTCGTTGACGTCCTTGAAGTGGTCGACGTCGAGCGCGACGAGCGACGCGTGGCCGTGCGACGCGCGCGCCGCGTCGAGCGCCGCGTCCACGGAGGGCTCGAGCGCGCGCCGGTTGTGCAGCCCCGTGAGCGCGTCGTGCTGCAGGTCGTCGCTGAGCTGGGCCCGCACCTGCTCGGCGCTGACGAGCTCGGCGTTGAGGCGCTGGTTCGCGATGGACAGGTCGGTCGTGCGGGTCAGCAGCTCGAGCGTCGAGGCGCGCAGCTGCCGCACGCGACGCACCTCGTCGGTCACGTCCGAGACCAGCAGCACCCAGCCCACGTGCCGCCCGTGCGGGTCGCGCAGCGCGCGCGCCCGGACGTCGATCCAGGCGTCCTGCGCGACGGGGACCTCGCGCAGCAGGACGTCCTCCAGGTCTTCGGGGTCCGGCAGCGTCAGGCCGAGGTCGGTCAGCGTGAGGTCGCCGGGGGCGGCGGGGGCGATCCGTGCGACGAGCGAGCGCCCTTCCGGGTTGAGGTCGACGAGGCGGCCCGTGTGGTCGGTCACGACGACCGCCTGCGCGAGGTGCTCGAAGACCTGCTCGCGCGCGACCGTGGCGACGCGCACCATCTCGTGCCGGAAGACGGCGACGGTGACGATCACGGCCGTCGGTCCGAAGCCGAGCCGCGCGAGCTGGCCGCCGTCCGAGTCGCTCAGCGCCCACACGAGCCCTGCGGTCGAGGACACGACCGTGGGCACGACGCCGAGCAGCACGACCCGCAGCTGGCGGCGCCGGAACGGTCCGGCCGACGGCAGCGCGAGCAGCCCGCCCGCGACCGCGAGCCCCGCCGTCAGGTAGCAGGCCGCGGTGCCCACCCAGTACGCGGGGCCGGGCGTGACGCCGTCGCCGGCGAGCTCGAAGTAGCGGTGGTGCCACGGGTCGGTCGCGAGCAGCACGAGCGCGGTGCCGGCGGGGATGAGGACGAGCGTGCGCACCGCGCGCGACGGGCGCCGGGTCGGGTCCACGACCGACGCGACGACGAACCACAGCGCGACCGCGACCACGAGCGTCGCACCCTCGGCGAGGTGCCGCGCGAGGAAGACGCCGGGTGCGGCCGCGTCGGCGGCGGTCACGTACGCGCCACCCAGGCCCCACGCGGCGAGGCCGAGCATCAGGGCCGCGAGCGGACCGGCGCCGGGCGCCTCGGCGCGGCGGCGCACCGCCGCGACCGCGAGCACGACGCACGTCAGCGCGACGAGGACGTCGAGGGCCGCGAGCGCTGCACGCATGGCGCCGACCTCCCGGGCGGGGGCGGCTCGTGCGGTCGCCTCCCGGCGGCCCACGATGACAGGCGCACCGTCGTGGACACGCGTCCAGCGCGGGATCTCAGCCGGGTGAAAAGGCCGGTGCCGTGCCGCGGTGGCCCCGCGGC